>NZ_JBHWVJ010000035.1:0-60295 GCF_042736725.1 Streptomyces sp. NPDC060028
TGGGGGGGGCCCCCGGGGGGGGCGCCGGCCCCTCCCCGCGAAACCGGGCTCCGCCCCGGCGGGCCGGGCGGGCTACCGGCCTGCGATGACCTCCGCGGCCGCGCGGCCGCACACGCGGGACGCGCCGTGCGTCGCGACGTGGAACGCACCGCGGGGCTCCGCCCGGGGGAGGCCCATCTCCACGACCACCGTGTCCGGCCGCGCAGCGACGAGCGCGTTCACGGCCGCCACCATCCACGGGTGCCGGTGCGCGTCGCGCACCACCGCGACCACGGTCCGCTCCCCCGCGGCGGCGAGGATCTCCCCCGCCGAGGCACCCTGCGCGTACACGGCCGCCTCGGTGCCCGGCACCAGCGCCGCCAGTTCCCCGGCGACCCCCCACGGGGTCTCGTCCCCCACCGCGATGTTCGCCACGGGCGCGAGCGTGGCGACGTACGGCTCGGTCACCGGCGCGGCGGTGCCCGTCACCACCACCGCGCGGCGGGCCGCCTCCAGCCCGATGCCGGACGCGCCGCTCCCCTCCGGCTGCGCGTCAGGTCGGGACCCCCGGGTCCATTCGGCCAGCGCCCGCACCCGCGCAGCCGCCTCGGCGAGCCGCTCCTCGGGGAGCGCGCCCTCGCGTACGGCCGCGACCAGCGCATCGCGCAGCCGCAGCACGGTCGCCTCGTCGGCGAGTCCGCCGCCGACACAGATCGCGTCGGCCCCCGCGGCGATGGCCAGCACCGAGCCGCGCTCGATGCCGTACGTCCCGGCGATGGCGTTCATCTCCATGCCGTCGGTGACGATGAGGCCCTCGTAGCCGAGCTCCTTGCGCAGCAGACCCGTCAGGATCTGCGGGCTGAGCGTCGCCGGGCGGGTCGGGTCGAGGGCGGGCACCAGGATGTGCGCGCTCATGACGGCCTTGGTGCCCGCCTCGATCGCCGCCTTGAACGGGACGAGTTCGCGCGCCTGGAGCACGTCCAGGTCGACGTCGATGCGCGGCAGCGCGTGGTGCGAGTCGACGTTGGTGTCCCCGTGGCCCGGGAAGTGCTTGGTGCACGCGGCGACGCCGGCGGCCTGCAGGCCCTCGACGTAAGCGGCGGTGTGCCGGGCGGCGAGGTGGGTGTCGGCGCCGAAGGACCGTACGCCGATGACCGGGTTGTCCGGGTTGGAGTTGACGTCCGCGGACGGGGCCCAGTTGAGGTTGACCCCGCACTCGGCGAGCCGGCGGCCCAGCTCACGGGCGACGGCCCGGGTCAGGTCGGTGTCGTCGACGGCGCCGAGCGCCAGGTTGCCGGGGAAGGACGAGCCGCCCCGTACCTCCAGGCGCGTGACGTCGCCGCCCTCCTCGTCGATGGCGACGAGTACGTCCTCCCGCTCGGCCCGCAGCTGCGCGGTCAGCGCGGCGAGCTGCTCGGGCGAGGCGATGTTGCGGCCGAACAGGCCGACGGCGGTGAGGCCTTCGCGGACCTGGCGCAGCAGCCAGGCGGGGGCGGTGGTGCCCTCGAAGCCGGGCTGGAGGACCGCGAGGGCGTCCCTCGTCAAGGTGTCTGTGCGGTGCGCAAGGACAGTCATGGGCCGTTATCCCTTCACGGCGCCGGCGGTCATGCCGCCGACGGCCTTGCGCTGGAGGAAGACGAAGATGAGCAGGACCGGGAGCGCGAAGAGCGAGGACGCGGCCATGGTGGCGCCCCAGTCGTTGCCGAACGCGGTCTGGAACTGGGTCAGCCACAGCGGCAGGGTCTGTGCGGTCTTGTCCTTGTTCAGGATCAGGACCATCGCGAACTCGTTCCAGGCGGTGATGAAGCCGAAGAGCGAGGTGGACATCAGGCCGGGGGCCAGCAGCGGGAAGATCACCTTGCGGAAGGCCTGCCCGCGGGTGCAGCCGTCGATCTGGGCGGCCTCCTCCAGCGTCACCGGGACGGCGGCGATGAAGCCGCGCAGGGTCCAGATGGTGAAGGGGAGGACCATCACGAAGTAGATCGCGGTGAGCAGCGGGAGGCTGTTCAGGGTCTCGGCGTCGCGGGCGATCATGTACATCGCGATGACCATGACCTCCCAGGGGGCCATCTGCGCCATCATCACGGCGAGGACGAGGCCCTTGCGGCCCTTGAACTTCATCCGGGCGATGGCGAAGCTCGCGGCGAGGGCGACGATCAGGGCCAGCAGGACGGCGCCGACGGTGACCAGGACGCTGTTCGTGACGTACGTCCAGAACAGGTCGACCCCGGTGGCCTTGGTGAAGTTCTCCAGCGTCGGGGTGAAGACGAAGACGGGGTCCTTGGTGAGGATCTCGCTGGACGGCTTCAGGGCCGAGGAGAACATCCAGTAGACGGGGAAGACGAAGACGAGGGCCAGGAGGAGCGCGCCGATGTTCTTGGCGACGGCTGCGGGGCGGACCGGGCGGCGCTTGCGGAGCCGCTGCGGGGGCTTCGCGGACGGCGCGGACGGCGCGGGCTTCGGGGCGGTGGTCGTGCTCACTGCTCCTCCTCCTGCTTCAGGATCAGGCGGAAGTAGAAGGACATGACGATCACGAGGATCAGGATGGTCAGGACGGAGATCGCGGCGGCGAGGCCGTAGTGGGCCTGGCTCTGGCCCTCGACGTAGGCGAAGACCGGGAGGATCTCGGAGGCGCGGTCGGGGCCGCCCTTGTTCATCGCGTAGACCTGGGTAAAGGCCTTGAAGACCCAGATCACCTCGAGGAACGTGGTGATGAGGAAGAAGGGCTTGAGGCTCGGGAAGACGACCTTCCAGAAGGTCTGCCAGCCGTTGGCCCCGTCCATGCGGGCCGCCTCGTACAGCTCGGCGCTGACCGTGGTCAGGCCCGCGTACATGTTGAGCGCGACGAAGGGGATGGAGCCCCAGACCACCAGGACCGTGACGATCACCAGGGTGGACAGGCCGGTCTCGAACCAGTTGTGCTGGTCGTAGCCTTCGATGCCGGCGGTGCGCATCACCCAGTTCATGACGCCGAACTGCTCGTCGAACAGCCACTGGAAGACCTGCACGGAGGCGACGATCGGCATGGCCCAGGCCATGACGAGTGCCATCGACAGGACCAGGCGCATCCACTTGCCGAGCTTGTTCAGCAGGATGCCGACGAGGCTGCCGAGCACCATGATCAGCACGACGTTGCCCGCGGTGAAGGCGAAGCTTCGGACGACGACGGTCCAGAACCGGGAGTCGCCCAGCAGCTCGGTGTAGTTGTCGAATCCCGCGAACGGGTACTTCCGCTGGATGAACTCGATCTTGTTGATGTCCTGGAAGGACAGGATCACGTTCTTGATCAGCGGGTAGAGCAGCAGGGTGGCCAGGCTGAGCACGGCCGGCCCGACCAGCAGGTAGGGCAGCCACCCCGAGGGGAGCGACCTCCTGCCCCCGCGAGGAGACGCAGGACCGGGGCCGCTCTTGGTGGTGGGCACCTCGGGCCGTCCGGCGGACTTCGGTGGTGCGTCCTGTGGAGCGCTGGGCGCCGCTCCCTGGGAGTGCACGGTCATGGCTTGGCTTCCTCGCGGTTGACTGTGGAGTCAAATGCGCGACCGGGGGCGCGGCAGGCGTCTGGGCGCCTGCCGCACCCCCCGGTGCGTTCACACTGCTGGGTCGTGCGGGTACTGCGGGGTGGGACTACTTGTTGATGCGGCTCGCGATTTCCTTGTCCGCGTCCGCGCCCGCCTTGGCGGCGTCGTCACCCTTCAGGACCTTGGTCATGAACTCCTTGATCGGGTTGGGCTCGGTCTCGACGTTCGCCCAGCCCGGGGTGACCGGGGTGATCTTGCCGGAGGCGGCGCCCTTGGCCATCGACTCGGCGAAGGAGCCGGGGGCGGCGGCGAAGTTCGAGGCGGCCTGGTTCGGGAGCAGCGCGCCCTCGGTGGCGGCGGCGTACTTGGTCATCTGGTCCTTGCCTGCGGCGAGGGCCAGCCACTCCTTGGCGAGCGCCTTGTTCTTGGAGCGCTCGGCCACGGCGAGGTTCGAGCCGCCGAGGAAGACCGACCCGGGCTTGTCAGCGGTCTTGCCCGGGATCGGGAAGTAGCCGAAGTCGCCTTCCTTGCCCACTTCCTTCATGGCCTTCAGCGCGCCCTGGGCCTCCCAGCCGAGACCGATCCAGGAAGCGACGCCACCCTTGGGGATGATGTCGGTGGACTGCTGCGGGGTGGCCTCGTCCTTGTCCTTCGGGGCGGTGGAGTAGGACTGGAGCTTCTTGTAGAACTCCATGGCGGAGGCGGCCTGCGGGGTGCCGAGCTGGCCCTTCCACTTGCCGCCGTCCTTGACGGCGAGGTCGCCGCCCTCGTCCCAGACGAAGCCTGCGAGGACGTACCAGCTCTGGCCGGGGAGGTAGATCGGCTGCGAGGCGGGGTCCGAGGCCTTCAGCTTCTCCAGGCCCGCCACCCACTCGTCGCGGGTCTTCGGGGGCGTGACGCCGGCCTTCTCGTAGGCCTTCTTGTCGTAGACGACGACGCGGTTGGCGGCGTACCAGGGGGCGGAGTAGAGCTTGCCGTCGACCTCGGCCGAGGCGAGCATGCCCTTCTGCCAGGCGTCGGCACCGAACTTGGCCTTATCGCCGGTCAGGTCGGCGAGGCCGCCGGTGACGGCGTAGCCGGCGGTCTGGGTGTTGCCGAGCTCGATGACGTCGGGCGGGGTGTTCTCGGAGAGGGCCGTGGTGACCTTCTCCTGGATGCCCTTCCACTTCTGCTCTTCGACCTTGACCGTGACACCGGGGTGCTTGGCCGAGAACTCCTTGTTGACCTCGTCGAGCCAGGCCTTCGGCGCGGAACCGTCCATCACCCAGACGGTGATCTCCTTGGCGCCGCCCGCGTCGGTCTTGCCCTTGTCGTCGCCGCCGTTGCCGCACGCCGCGACTCCGACCATCATGCCCGCGACACTGACCGCCGCGATGAGCTTGCGCTTCACGCCACCCTCCTCAGGGAGCTGCCTGCAACTTCCCTCGCCCGCCGCGGTGACACAAGTACTCAAGTACTGCCCGTGGGGCCGGGATCCGATCCATATTGGTGTAGACCAGTAACGGGAGCTTGGCCTAGACCTTTAGGGGTGTCAAGGGTCTAATGAGCGGGTGATCGGTCCGTTATCGGACCGACACCTGGGGGAGGGAGGAGGCCTGTCCTCCCACCCGTGTCACGATGTGACCGCACGTATCGGAGGAGCCGGTGACGGCAGCGAAACTGGAGTCGGGAAGGCGGGCGGCGATGGCCACCGAAGGGGCGACCACGGAGCCGGAAGGCGGGGCAGCCACTCGCACGGCGCGTGTGCCCAAGTACTACCGACTCAAGCGGCACTTGCTCGACATGACCGAAACGCTCCCTCCCGGCACCCCGGTGCCGCCGGAGCGCACGCTCGCGGCCGAATTCGACACCTCCCGGACCACCGTCCGGCAGGCACTGCAGGAGCTCGTCGTCGAGGGCCGGCTGGAACGGATTCAGGGCAAGGGCACCTTCGTCGCCAAGCCCAAGGTCTCCCAGCCGCTCCAACTGTCCTCGTACACCGAGGACATGAGGGCCCAGGGACTGGAACCCACATCCCAGCTCCTGGACATCGGCTACGTGACGGCCGACGACACCCTCGCGGGACTCCTCAAGATCGCCACCGGCGGACGGGTCCTGCGCATCGAGCGGCTCCGGCTGGCCAGCGGCGAGCCGATGGCCATCGAGACCACGCACCTTTCGGCCAAGCGCTTCCCCGCGCTGCGCCGCTCGCTGGTCAAGTACACCTCCCTCTACACCGCACTCGCCGAGGTGTACGACGTCCGTCTCGCCGAGGCGGAGGAGACCATCGAGACCTCCCTGGCCACCCCGCGCGAGGCCGGACTGCTCGGCACCGACGTCGGCCTGCCGATGCTGATGCTCTCCCGCCACTCGCTGGACGCCGACGGGGAGCCAGTGGAGTGGGTCCGCTCGGTCTACCGCGGCGACCGCTACAAGTTCGTCGCCCGACTCCAGCGCCCCGCCGTCTGATTCACCGCGGCGCGACCAGCCGCGCCATCCGCCGCAGGTCCTCGTACCGATATACGGACGGGGTCTTACGTTCAGCGGGTGGGTCCCCCTAGATTCCCTCTGCTCACGCAGGTGATGGACGAGGGGACGAGGAACATGCCGGAACCGGGATCAACAGGTACAGAGCAGAACACGGCGAGTCCGGGCACCCTGCCGGGCTCGCCTTCTGCGTCTTCGACGCCGGGAGGCCCTTCGCCGAAGTCGGTGGCGGTCTGGGTGCTGGTCGCACTCATCGGGGCCGTCGGATGGGGCGTGCTGGCACTCTCGCGGGGCGAGGAGATCTCGGCCGCCTGGCTGCTCGCCGCCGCACTGGGCTCGTACGCGATCGGCTACCGCTTCTACGCGCGCTTCATCGCGAACCGCGTGCTCAAGGTGGACAAGACCAGGGCCACCCCCGCCGAACGCCTCGACAACGGTGTCGACTTCCACCCCACCGACCGGCGGGTGCTTTTCGGCCACCACTTCGCCGCCGTCGCCGGCGCGGGCCCGCTGGTCGGCCCGGTGCTGGCCTCCCAGATGGGCTACCTGCCGGGCACCATCTGGATCGTCACGGGCGTGATCTTCGCGGGCGCGGTCCAGGACATGGTCACCCTGTTCTTCTCCACCCGGCGCAACGGCCGTTCGCTCGGCCAGATGGCCCGTGACGAGATCGGCCCGGTCGGCGGCGCCGCCGCGCTGGTCGCCGTGTTCGTCATCATGATCATCCTGCTGGCGGTACTGGCGCTCGTCATCGTGGGCGCGCTGGCCGACTCCCCCTGGGGCGTCTTCTCCATCGGCATGACCATCCCGATCGCCCTCTTCATGGGCTTCTACCTGCGCGTCCTGCGGCCGGGCCGGATCACCGAGGTGTCGGTGATCGGCGTGGCGCTGCTGCTGCTCGCCATCATCGCGGGCGGCTGGGTCGCGGAGTCCTCCCTGGCCGACGTCTTCACGCTGGAGAAGGAGACCCTGGTCCTCTGGATGATCGGGTACGGCTTCCTGGCCTCGGTGCTGCCGGTGTGGATGCTGCTCGCGCCGCGCGACTACCTCTCCACCTTCATGAAGATCGGCACCATCGGCCTGCTCGCGGTGGGCGTGGTCATCGCCATGCCGACGCTGAAGATGCCAGCGGTCACCGACTTCGCCTCCGTCGGCAACGGCCCGGTCTTCGCCGGCTCGATGTTCCCGTTCGTCTTCATCACCATCGCCTGCGGCGCACTGTCCGGCTTCCACGCGCTGGTCTCCTCGGGCACCACCCCGAAGATGATCCAGAAGGAGAGTCAGGTCCAGGTCATCGGCTACGGCGCGATGCTGACCGAATCCTTCGTGGCCGTCATGGCGGTCATCGCGGCCTGCATCATCGAGCCGGGGCTCTTCTTCGCCGTCAACTCCCCCGCCGGGGTCGTCGGCACCACCGTCGAGGCCGCCTCGCAGGCGGTGGGCCACTTCGGCTTCGCCATCTCCCCGGAGACCCTCGCCCAGGCGGCCAAGGACGTGGAGGAGACCAGTCTGCTCTCCCGCACGGGTGGCGCCCCGACCTTCGCACTGGGGATGTCGCAGATCTTCTCGTCCGTGCTCGGCGGCGCCTCGCTGAAGGCGTTCTGGTACCACTTCGCGATCATGTTCGAGGCGCTCTTCATCCTGACCACCGTGGACGCGGGCACCCGCGTCGGCCGTTTCATGCTCCAGGACACCCTCGGCAACGTCCACAAGTCCTTCAAGGACGTCAGCTGGAAGCCAGGCGTCTGGTTCGCGAGCGCGATCGTCGTCGGCGGCTGGGGCTACTTCCTGTGGGTCGGCGTCAAGGACCCGCTGGGCGGCATCAACCAGCTCTTCCCGCTGTTCGGCATCGCCAACCAGCTCCTCGCGGCGGTCGCGCTGACCGTCTGCACCACGCTGCTGGTCAAGTCCGGACGGCTCAAGTGGGCCTGGGTGACGGCCGTCCCGCTGGCCTGGGACGTGGCCGTGACGCTCACCGCGAGCTGGCAGAAGATCTTCTCCTCGGACGTGGCCGTCGGCTTCTTCGCCCGGCGCGACCTCTACCAGGACGCCATCGACGCCGGCAAGGTCCTCAAGCCCGCCAAGAACATGGACGAGATGCACACCGTGGTCACCAACGCCACGGTGGACGGTGTCCTGTCGGTGCTCTTCGCGCTGCTGATCATCATCGTGCTGCTGGACGCCGCGCGCACCTGCCTGGCCGCCGCCCGCAACCCCGGGTCGGTCACGCTCTCCGAGGTCCCGTGGACGGAGTCGAAGATCATCGCCCCCGCCGGGCTGATCGCCACCGCCGAGGAGCGGGCGGAGCTCGCCGCCGCCGGACTCGACTCGGGCGGCGGCCGGGTCAAGGAGCCCGCGGCGTCATGAGCCTGCGCAGCGTGCTCGCGAGGGCCCGTTACTACGTACGGGAGTTCACGGGCGAGGCGGCGTACGACCGCCACGTCGCCCACGCCCGCTCCCACGACCCGCAGGCCCGGGTCCCGACCCGACGGGCCTTCGAACGCGCCCGTACGGACGCCCGCGAGGCCGACCCCCGCGAAGGGTTCCGCTGCTGCTGAGCCGCGCGCGAAGGGCCGCCGCACTTCCCCGGGGCGTGCGCCCGGCGGAAACACGGCGGCCCTTCGCGTACCCCCGGCGCACACTCGACCCCATGGACATCGAGATCAGGGCGGCGCTGCCCGCCGAGTACGAGGAGCTGGGCGCGATCATCGCGCAGGCGTACCTGGACGACGGACTGCTGGACTTCGAGTCGAACGAGGCGTACGCGCAGACGCTTCGCGACGTCGCGGGGCGCGCCGCCGAGGGCGAGGTGCTCGCCGCGACCGCCGGCGGCGAGCTCCTCGGCGGAGTGACCTTCGCCGCACCCGGCAGCCCGCTGGCCGACATCTCCGGCCCCGCGGAAGCCGAGTTCCGGATGCTGGCGGTGGCGCGCGGGGGCCGCGGGCGCGGCGCCGGCGAGGCGCTGGTGCGCGCCTGCGTCGCCCGCGCCCGGGCCCTGGAGGGGGTCACCCACGTGGTGCTGTCGACCCAGGCGTCCATGTACGGGGCGCAGCGGCTCTACGAGCGCCTCGGCTTCGTCCGCACCCCGGACCGGGACTGGGATCCGGTGCCGGGGCTGACTCTGCTCACCTACCGACTGGAGCTGTAACACCACGTAAAGCAAGGGGCCGACACAACATGTGGGGGCTACCGCAGCAAGGCGCCCCCACATGTATGCTCATGCTCGCTGTCGTCGCAGGGGAATCCGGTGAGAATCCGGAACTGTCCCGCAACGGTATGAAATGCACCCATTGGTGTATCCGCAAGTCCGAGGACCTGTCGACAGTGCGCCCGGCTCGACCGAACCGGGTGCCGATACGTCCGGGCCTCGCGGTTGGGCCGGTGGATGCCATGCGGTGTACGCGTTCTGCCACGCCCGCATGCGCCCGCTCGCACCCCGCCCCGCCGATGCCCGGGCCGAGCGAGGGAGAGCACCCCCGTGACCATCGCGCCTGCCGCGCCGCGCGCCGAGTCCGACCTGCCCGCAGTAGAGGGTCCCGGGACCGGGTTGCTGCGCACCCTCACCGAGCTGACGGCCGACCTCCCCGACACCGACCCGGGCCGCGTCGCCGCCGCCGCGCTGCGCGGACGCAGCTCCGCCGCGGACGAGGCCGAGCTGCGCGGGCTCGCCACCGAGGCCGCCGCCGGTCTGATCTCCGAGGACCCGGCGTACTCCCGGCTGGCCGCGCGCCTGCTGACGACGGCCGTCGCCGACGAGGCCGCGGGCCAGGGGGCCACCTCCTTCTCCGCCTCCGTCGAGGTCGGCCACCGCGAGGGGCTGATCGCCGACCGCACGGCCGAGTTCGTACGCCTCCACGCGAACCGCCTCGACGCGCTGGTCGAGCACGCGCTCGGCGAGGGCGCCGACGACCGCTTCGGGTTCTTCGGCCTGCGCACCCTGCACAGCCGCTACCTGCTGCGCCACCCGATCACCCGCCAGGTCATCGAGACCCCGCAGTTCTTCATGCTGCGCGTGGCCTGCGGCCTGGCCGAGGACGAGAGCCTGCGCGCCGTCGAGGAAGTGGCCTCGCTGTACCGGCTGATGAGCCGCCTGGACTACCTGCCGTCCTCCCCCACGCTCTTCAACTCCGGCACCCGGCACCCGCAGATGTCCTCCTGCTACCTGCTGGACTCCCCGCTGGACGAGCTCGACTCGATCTACGACCGCTACCACCAGGTCGCGCGCCTCTCGAAGCACGCCGGCGGCATCGGTCTGTCGTACTCCCGCATCCGCGCCCGCGGTTCGCTGATCCGCGGCACCAACGGCCACTCCAACGGCATCGTGCCGTTCCTGAAGACCCTCGACGCCTCCGTGGCCGCCGTGAACCAAGGCGGCCGCCGCAAGGGCGCCGCCGCCGTCTACCTGGAGACCTGGCACGCGGACATCGAGGAGTTCCTGGAGCTGCGCGACAACACCGGCGAGGACCAGCGCCGTACGCACAACCTGAACCTCGCCCACTGGGTGCCGGACGAGTTCATGCGCCGCGTGAACGCCGACGCCGACTGGTCACTGTTCTCCCCGGCCGACGTCCCCGAACTGGTGGACCTGTGGGGCGACGAGTTCGACGCCGCCTACCGCAAGGCCGAGGAGTCCGGCCTGGCCCGCAAGACCATGCCCGCCCGCGACCTGTACGGCCGGATGATGCGCACCCTCGCGCAGACCGGCCAGGGCTGGATGACCTTCAAGGACGCCTCCAACCGCACGGCGAACCAGACCGCCGAGCCGGGCTCGGTCGTGCACTCCTCCAACCTGTGCACCGAGATCATCGAGGTCACCAACGACGGCGAGACGGCCGTCTGCAACCTCGGCTCGGTCAACATGGGCGCCTTCGTCGTGGCCGGCGCCGACGGCCCCGAGATCGACTGGGAGCGGCTGGACGGGACCGTCCGCACCGCCGTGACCTTCCTCGACCGCGTGGTGGACATCAACTTCTACCCGACCGAGCAGGCCGGGCGCTCCAACGCCCGCTGGCGGCCGGTGGGCCTGGGCGCGATGGGCCTCCAGGACGTCTTCTTCAAGCTGAAGCTGCCCTTCGACTCCCCCGAGGCGAAGGCGCTGTCCACGAAGCTCTCCGAGCGCATCATGCTCGCCGCGTACGAGGCCTCCTGCGACCTCGCCGAGCGCAGCGGCCCGCTGCCGGCCTGGGAGCAGACCCGTACCGCCCGCGGTGTCCTGCACCCGGACCACTACGACGTCGAGCTGAACTGGCCGGAGCGCTGGGACGCGCTGCGCGCCCGCGTCGCGAAGAGCGGCATGCGCAACTCGCTGCTCCTCGCCATCGCCCCGACGGCGACGATCGCCTCGATCGCGGGCGTGTACGAGTGCATCGAGCCGCAGGTCTCCAACCTCTTCAAGCGCGAGACCCTCAGCGGTGAGTTCCTCCAGGTCAACGGCTACCTGGTGGAGGAGCTGAAGGAGCTCGGCGTCTGGGACGCGCAGACCCGCGAGGCGCTGCGCGAGTCCAGCGGCTCCGTCCAGGGCTTCGGCTGGATCCCGGCCGAGGTGCGCGAGCTGTACCGCACGGCGTGGGAGATCCCGCAGCGCGGCCTGATCGACATGGCCGCGGCGCGCACCCCGTTCCTCGACCAGTCGCAGTCGCTGAACCTGTTCCTGGAGACGCCGACCATCGGGAAGCTGTCCTCGATGTACGCGTACGCCTGGAAGCAGGGCCTGAAGACCACGTACTACCTGCGCTCGCGCCCGGCCACGAAGATCGCCCGCGCCGCGCAGGCCGCCACCCCCGCAGCGCTCCCCCAGGCCGTCGCCGACGCGGAAGCGCTCGCCTGCTCCCTTGAGAACCCCGAGTCCTGCGAGGCCTGCCAGTAATGAGCTCCAACGAGACCAAGAACCTCCTGGACCCGGGCTTCGAGCTCACCCTGCGCCCCATGCGCTACCCGGACTTCTACGAGCGCTACCGGGACGCGATCAAGAACACCTGGACGGTCGAGGAGGTCGACCTCCACTCGGACGTGGCCGACCTCGCCAAGCTGACGCCCGCCGAGCAGCACATGATCGGCCGGCTGGTCGCGTTCTTCGCGACGGGCGACTCGATCGTCTCGAACAACCTCGTGCTGACGCTGTACAAGCACATCAACTCCCCGGAGGCGCGCCTGTACCTGTCGCGCCAGCTGTTCGAGGAGGCCGTGCACGTCCAGTTCTACTTGACGCTGCTGGACACCTACCTCCCGAACCCGGACGACCGCGCGGCCGCCTTCGACGCGGTCGAGGAGATCCCGTCGATCCGCGAGAAGGCGCAGTTCTGCTTCAAGTGGATGGACTCGGTCGAGAAGATCGACCGGCTGGAGACGCAGGCCGACCGCCGCCGCTTCCTGCTGAACCTGATCTGCTTCGCCGCGTGCATCGAGGGCCTGTTCTTCTACGGCGCCTTCGCGTACGTGTACTGGTTCCGCTCGCGGGGTCTGCTGCACGGGCTGGCGACGGGCACCAACTGGGTGTTCCGCGACGAGACCATGCACATGAACTTCGCCTTCGAGGTCGTGGACACGGTCCGCAAGGAGGAGCCGGAGCTCTTCGACGAGGCCCTTCGCCAGCAGGTCACCGACATGCTGAAGGAGGCCGTGGAGGCGGAGCTGCAGTTCGGCCGCGACCTGTGCGGTGACGGCCTGCCGGGCATGAACACCGAGTCGATGCGCGAGTACCTGGAGTGCGTCGCGGACCAGCGCCTGGTCCGCCTCGGCTTCCCGCCGGTGTACGGCTCGCAGAACCCGTTCTCGTTCATGGAGCTCCAGGGCGTCCAGGAGCTGACGAACTTCTTCGAGCGCCGCCCGTCGGCCTACCAGGTCGCGGTCGAGGGCACGGTCGACCTGGACGAGGACTTCTAGCCCGTACGAGCAGGTGCGCCGGGAGCCGGAACGCGACGGATGTCCGCGTCCCGGCTCCTCGCGTTCGGGGCCGGGAGCGGCGCCGGCCCAGGGGGCGGGACCGGGGGCGGGGCTCAGTGAGCCATGTGACCCCGTCGCCAGGTGCCGAACCGGATGCCGCGCCTGCGCGGGGTGGGCGCGAGACCGCCCGCCCGCTGGCGCGGCAGCCACACCCGCCGGGTGGCGGCGGCCCGCAGCTGCCGGTCGATCCGTCGGTCGCGCCGGGCCCCGTACAGGCTGGGCCCGAGCAGCACGGCGGCGATGGCCAGGACGGCGAGGTAGCTCACGAAGGTGCTCATACCTCCACTGTCCGCCTGATCGGCCATGATCGAACAGTGGCAGGACTGTCACCAAAGAGCGAATTACTGCCACACTGGAGTCATGCTGACGAATGTGGCCGTCGCCCTGGTCGACGGAGTGGCGCCGTTCGAGTTCGGGATCTTCTGCGAGGTCTTCGGGATCGACCGCAGCGCCCAGGGCCTGCCGGTGTACGACTTCGCCGTGTGCGCGGCCGAGGAGGGCCCGCTGACCATGGCCGACGTCGGCTTCGCCATCGCCCCCGCGCACGGCTTGGAACGGCTGGAGGAGGCGGACCTGATCTGCCTGCCCGCCGACCGCCAGGCGCCCGTACGGGAGTACCCCGAGCCGTTCCTCGACGCGCTTCGCCGGGCCGTGGACCGGGGCGCGCGGGTGCTCAGCGTGTGCAGCGGCGCCTTCGTGCTCGGCGCGGCCGGGCTGCTGGACGGGCGGCGCTGCACCACCCACTGGATGCACGCCCCGGCGCTGGCCCGCCGCTTCCCGCGGGCCCAGGTCGACCCGGACGTGCTCTACGTGGACGAGGGCCGGGTGATCACCTCGGCCGGCACCGCCTCGGGCATCGACGCCTGCCTGCACCTGGTCCGCCAGGAGCACGGGGCCGAGGTGGCCAACACCATCGCCCGGCGGATGGTCGTACCGCCCCACCGGGACGGTGGCCAGGCCCAGTTCATCCGGCGGCCGCTCCCGCGCACCGCCTGCGACACGGTCGGGGAGGTCATCGGGTGGATGGCCCGCCACCTGGAGGAGGAGATCACCGTCGAGCAGCTCGCGGAGCGCGCGCACATGTCCCCGCGCACCTTCGCCCGCCGCTTCCTCCAGGAGACCGGCACCACCCCGTACCAGTGGGTGCTGCGCCAGCGGGTGCTGCTGGCCCAGGAGCTGCTGGAGTCCACGGACGACACCGTCGACGCCATCGCGGGCCGCTGCGGCTTCGGCAACGCGGCCGCCCTGCGCCACCACTTCCTGCGGACCCTGGGCACCACGCCGAATTCCTTCCGGCGTGCCTTCCGGGGCCCGCAGGCCGTCGCTCAGGCGTTCTGAACGGTCTCGTAGCGCGGGGTGCCCTCTTCCATCTGCCGCAGCGCGTCCTTGCGGTCGCGCTTCGAGAGCCGGTCGATGTACAGGTACCCGTACACGTGGTCGGTCTCGTGCTGGAGGCAGCGCGCGAAGTAGCCGGTGCCCCGCACCTTGATCGGGTTGCCCTGCGCGTCCTGGCCGGTCACCTCGGCGTAGTCCGTGCGGGCCAGCGCGGCGTACGCGGTCGGGACCGACAGGCAGCCCTCGTTCGAGTCGTCCAGCACGCGGGCGGCGGCCGGCAGCTCGACGAGCTTGGGGTTGACCACGACCCCCGTGTGGCGCTTGCCGTCGTCGTCCGGGCAGTCGTAGACGAAGACCTTGGCGTCCACGCCGATCTGGTTCGCGGCCAGGCCCACGCCCTCGGCGGCCTTCTGGCTGGCGAACATGTCGTCGATCAGCTGCGCCAGCTCGTCGCCGAACTCGGTGACGTCCTTGCACTCCCGGTGCAGCACGGGGTTGCCCACCACCGTGATCGGGCGGGCGGTGCCGCGCTCCCGGTGGGCGAGCTCGCGCGCCTCACAGTCCTCGGTGTCCACGACGTACCCGTCGTTCGCTCCACCAACGACACCGACAACGTCGTTCTCCTGCTGCGCCATGTCCGCCGTACGCCTTCCGTAAGTCCACCAAGTCACCGATGTGCCGGTACAGCCTACGGCCCCCGCTCAGCAGACTTCTTCGAGATCCCGCCACTCCCTGGACTCCGGGCTGTCCGCGACCCAGCCGTCGAGCAGCCCGCGCACCAGACCGGCCGGCGCCGCGATCCCGCACTCGCGCTCGGGCACCCACAGGGGCCCGGACCCGGCCGTACGGTGCCCCAGCGGGCCGGGATGCCCCGGTTCGCTGTGGTCGTGCGGATCCAGGTGCTCCCCGTCGCCCTCGCCGCTCGGCATCGCGCTCTCCGAGCAGGTCCGGCACAGCAGCCGCACCGAGGAGGACCAGTCCTCGGCGGCGAAGCCCGCGTCGGAGGCCAGCTGCTCCAGGGCGTTGCGGTCCGCCTCGGTGGCCGCCTCCAGCAGCACCACCCAGGTCGGCACCGGCGAGGGCGCCCACAGCTCGATCTCGTCGAAGACGGGGTAGGAGGGGCCGGCCGCGGTGACGCGCTCGCCGTGCGGGACCCCGTCGTGCAGCACGACCTCGCCCCAGCGCCGCCCCGAGGAGGGCAGCGGGATCGACAGGACCTCCATACGGGCCGGGTCCAGCCGGCGGCCCCAGACCACCTCGGCCTCGCCCTCGGGCGACAGCCGCACGGCGGCGCTGCCGAGCTCCATGCCGACCGGTTCGCCGTTGTGCTTTCCGTTGCCCGCTCCCGCGCCGTGCGGGTCCCCGGGCACCTTCAGCCCGTACGCCTGCCAGGCGCGGCGGGCCAGCGGCCAGTCCTGGAGCGCGGTCGCGGCGATCCCGACGTTCCACCAGTCCGGGGCGCCCGTCTCGCGGTCCAGCAGGGCCACGGCGCGCAGTCCGGCGGACCGCGCCTGCTCCCAGTCATGCCGGAACTTGTGCAGCAGGGCCAGGTTGAACCAGGACTCGGACAGCCAGGGCTCCAGGTCCGCGGCTCTGGTCAGGAGCGCGCCCGCGTCCTCGTACCGCCCGTCGCCGATCAGCGTGAACGCGCGGTCGGTGGCCTGCCGCCACGAGGCGGAGGGCCGATGCCGTACCTTCCCGAAGATCCTCACGATTCCCGCCTGCCTGGGGGCACCACCCGGCGGTAGCCGGGGGACAACGGTGCAGCCTTGCGGACACTGTCACGGACACTCTCACTGGCATCCAACCATGCCCACTCGGACGGCCGCTCATTACCCATGGGTTACCCAGCCTGGACAGGAACGACTCTGCCGGGTCCACCCCGGGCCAGAACCCTGGCCAGACACTCCACCACCTCTGGCTGATAGTCGTGCCCGGTGCCCAGCCGGAGCCGCTCCAGGGCCGCCAGTGAGCCGCCCGGGTGACCGCTCCCGCCGGCGTGCCCGCAGAGGTCCTCGTACGCGTTGACCGTGCGCACGATCCGGGCGGCGACGGGCTGCTCCCGGTACGGGTCCGCCTGCCGCTCCACCACCACCGCG
Organism: Streptomyces sp. NPDC060028; assembly: GCF_042736725.1. Taxonomy (NCBI): domain Bacteria; kingdom Bacillati; phylum Actinomycetota; class Actinomycetes; order Kitasatosporales; family Streptomycetaceae; genus Streptomyces; species Streptomyces sp. NPDC060028. The sequence continues at coordinate 16,340 of NZ_JBHWVJ010000035.1, forward strand.
ACCTCGGCCGGCGCCCCCGTCTGGCGGGCGACCTCCCCGCCCAGCTCGGCGATCCGGCGGGCCTCGGCGGCGGGCAGCTCGGCGGTGGCCCCCGCCGGGACCGGGTCGACGAGGGAGAGCTGCCCGATGTCGTGCATCAGGGCGGCGTACTCCAGCACCGTGAGCTCCCGCTCCGACAGGCCCAGCTCCCGGCCCACGGCGCAGCTGAGGGCGGCGACCCTGCGGGAGTGGCCGGGCCGGGTGTAGCCGGCGATCTCGGTGGCGCGGGCCAGCGAGGTGATGGTCTGGCGGTAGGTGGTGCGGATCGCGGCGATCCGGTGGAAGGACAGCTGGGTCAGCAGCAGCGGCACGCTGAAGACGGGCACCGCCCACAGGCCCGCGCCGGCCACGCCGAGGGCCATCACGACCCCGGTGGCGCAGATCGCCGAGCCGATGCCGAGCTGGGCGCGCAGCTCGTCGCGCAGCAGCGGACCGTACGGCCAGCCGGTGCGGGTTCCGGCGAGCGCGGCGGCGAGCACGGCGTCGCACAGGGCGGTCAGGCCGAGCAGGAGGAGCAGGAAGAGGACGAGGTACGGGCCCTGCCCGACCCGGTCCTCCAGCCGGCCGGAGTTGTACAGCGGCTGGAAGCAGGCGGCGGCGAAGGTGACCGTGAGCACCCGGCGGGCCAGGTGGTCCAGGGCGGGCCCGCGGCCACGGGCGATGTGCGGGACGATCCCGACGAGGGCCGCGGCGACGACGACCGCGACGATCTGGAGGACTCCGTGGTGGGTGGGCCGCCCGGCGGCCGGGCCGAGCAGGGCGTACCCGAGGGCCCCGGCGGAGCCGAGCGGGGCGGTCCGGTGCAGGGCGGCGCCTGCGGTGCCCGCGGTGTCGCCGCCCGCGTCCCGGCGGGCCAGCTCTCCGATGACGATGAGGGCGCCGAAGGCGAGGGCGGTCCCGGGCTCGACGAGGCCGTTCCACAGGGTGTGCCCCAGGGCCACCGCGATCAGCCCCCCGGCGGCTCCCCGCACCGTCCACGCGGCCCAGGCCCTCACCCGGCACCGCCGCCCGGGCTGTCGGCGCCCGGGGTCCGGGCGGGGGCGGGCGGCCGGGCGGCGGGTGCGGTGCCGGGACCGGGGCGGGCCGCGGAGTTGTCCCGTATCTGCGCCGGGAGCGCGGACAGCGCAGGCCCGCCGGCAATCACCTGGAGGTCGTCGTCGGAGGTCACCACCGGGTGCCAGCCCTGTCGGCCGATGGCGCCGACCAGGGCGCGGACCATCGCCGGGTCGAAGTGCGCGCCGGCGCAGCGCTCCAGTTCCGCCAGCGCGGTCGGCACCGGGCGGGCCCGGCTGTAGGAGCGCGTGGAGGTCATCGCGTCGAAGGCGTCGGCCACCGCCACGACCCGGGCCAGCACCGGGATCTGCTCGCCGGTCAGGCCGTACGGATAGCCGGAGCCGTCGACCCGTTCGTGGTGGTGCAGGATCGCGGACCTGGCCTCCCCCAGGAAGCCGATGCCGCGCACCATCTCGTGCCCGTATTCGGGATGCAGTTCGATGACGCGGCGTTCCTCGGGGGTCAGCGGCCCGTCCTTGCGCAGCAGCCGGGTCGGGACGCCGAGTTTGCCCACGTCGTGGAGGATCCCGGCGATGCGGACGACTTCGAGCCGGTCCTCGGCCATGCCCAGCTCGCGGGCGATCATCGCGGAGGCCTGGCCGACGCGCTCGCTGTGGCCGCGGGTGTAGCGGTCCTTGATGTCCACGGCCTGGACGAGCGCCCGGATCGTGGCCTGGTGCGCGGCGCGCTCGCGGTGGTACTGGGCGAAGACCCAGCAGGAGATGTACATCGGCAGCAGGACGAGCAGCGCTGCCGGAAGTCCGTACGGGCTGCGCCACATGACGGCCATCATCAGCCCGGCGAGGCCGTGTACGCAGTGCGGGGCGAGGGACCGGGTGAGCAGTCCGCGCCAGGCGGTGGCGGCGGGCCGGCGTTCGGCGGCGGCCAGGACGCCCCCGTCGAGGGCGGTGAGCACCAGGCAGAAGGCGGCGGCCGCGGCGGCCGCGGGGAGCACCACGTACGGGAAGTCGGCGACCCAGGCGGCCGGATCGGGCGGAGCGGGCAGCGGGGCGGACAGGGCGGGCGGACCGGACCCCCCGAGGAGGCCCCCGCCCAGCGCGGCCGGGCCGCGCAGCAGCCCGTACGCCTGCCCGGCGGCCCAGGCGGCTATGGACTGCTGGGCCGCGTGCCACACCCGGCGTACCCCGGCGGGCCGCTGGACCACCGTCCCGGCCAGCCCGCCCGGCAGCGCGACGAGCGCGGCGGCGGCGGGCGGCAGCAGGAAGACGGCGGCGAGCACCACGGGGAAGAAGGAGCCGAGCCCCTCGGGCACCCGGCTGCCCAGCAGCGGGCAGACCTTGACGAGTTCGCAGCCGAGGTAGAGAAGGGTCAGCAGACCCACGGACGTCCACGGGGTGGCGGGATCCACGAACGCGGGGGCGACGCACAGGACGGCGCCGAGAACGGCGGCGAGGATGTAGGCGCGCGCCGCCGGCGGAAGTACCCGCATGCGCTCTCCTCCCCTGTGCCGTGCAGGCCGGGTACCGAATCACACCAGTACCGAAAGGGGAGAATAGGTGGGGCCCCGGGCGAGGCGGGCCACATTTCCGCGTTGCGCCATGCGGAGGCCCCCGGATTACCACCTTCGAGTGAAGGAAAGGCCCTTCCGGGGGCGGTCGTTCGCGTTCGATTCAGCCGGTCGCGGGCCCTGCCGCAGCAGGACCGGCCGTGACGTCGTGATCGGGAACGGCCTGTCCCGAACGGATCAGTTCGATCCGGCCCATCACCTTCGACCGCAGGTCGCTCGGCACGTCGTCCGACCCGCAGCACCGCTTGACCAGCTTCTTCACGGCCTGTTCGAGGCCGTACTTCTCCAGACACGGATTGCACTCGCCGAAGTGCGTCTCGAACTTCGTGCAGTCCGTGTCGGGCATCTCGTGGTCCAGGAACTCGTAAAGGTGGTCCAGGACCTCAGAGCAATCCGTCTCGTGCGGCTCTCCGCAGCTCATGAGCCCGAGCCTTTCAGGTCGTTCGACTCTCCCGCGCCGGCGGGGACGAGCCCGCGCTCACGGGCGTAGTCCTCCAGCATGCCGCGGAGTTGACGGCGGCCACGGTGCAGTCGCGACATGACCGTACCGATCGGTGTACCCATGATGTCCGCGATCTCCTTGTACGCAAAGCCCTCTACGTCGGCAAGATAGACCGCGATGCGGAACTCCTCCGGAATGGCTTGCAGGGCTTCCTTCACATCCGAATCGGGCAGGTGGTCGAGCGCCTGCGATTCGGCGGAACGCAGCCCGGTCGACATGTGCGACTCGGCGCGCGCCAACTGCCAGTCCTCGATCTCCTCCGCGGCGCTGCGCTGGGGTTCGCGCTGCTTCTTGCGGTAGGAGTTGATGAAGGTATTGGTGAGAATGCGGTAAAGCCAGGCCTTCAGGTTGGTGCCCTCGCGGAACTGGTGGAAGGACGCGTATGCCTTCGCATACGTCTCCTGGACCAGGTCCTCGGCGTCGGCCGGATTGCGCGTCATGCGCAGCGCGGCCGAGTACATCTGGTCGAGGTAGCCGAGGGCGTCCCTCTCGAAGCGCGCGTTGCGCTCCGGGGTCGTTTCCTCCGCGTGGCCTTCGTCGGTCCCAGCGACAGGACCCACCTCCTCCGACTGCGTGGCGACTCCGAAAGCGGACCCGCTCGAATCGGAGAATAGTCGACCATCCCGGTCCGCCGCCGCCCGAAGCGAGCCGCGCTTGGGCCCGGGCAGCACCGTCCAGTCCAGGTCAAGGGCCTGCGGACGGTTCTGGCTGATGACCTGGGTCATGCGCTCCCACTCCTCCGACGATTTACCGTACGTGCGACATCCGGGACAACAGAGGGGCCGGGCCCCGCATTCCCGGACGGGCGGGGGCTACGGCCCTTTCACGGCCGGAGCCGTGCGAGCCAGTCCCCGACCGCGCCGGTGAGCCGGGCGAGGGCCTCGTCCTGGGTGGGCCCGGCCTTCTTCGGCACCGCGAAGCCGTGGTCCCCGTACGGGATCTCCACCAGGGTGTGGCCGCCCTCGGGGAACTCCTCCGGACGCCCGAACGGGTCCCGGCCGCCCTGCACCACCAGGGTGGGGCGCCCGGCGCCGAGCAGCTCTTCGGCGCGGGACTTCTCGGGGCGGCCGGGCGGGTGCAGCGGGAAGGCCAGCGCCAGCACGCCGGCCGCGCCCAGATCGGCGGCGGTCCGGCAGGCCACCCGGGCCCCGGCGCTTCGTCCGCCCGCGACCACCGGCAGGCCCGGCTCCGCCAGCACCGGCCAGAGCGCCCGCCAGCCCTCGTCGAGCACCTTGGGCGCGGCGGCGACCTTCTTCCCGGCGACCCGCCAGGGCTGTTCGACCAGGGCCACGGTGATCCCCCGGGCGGGCAGGGCCTCGGCCAGGGCGCGCAGGTCCCGGGCCTCGATGCCGCCGCCGGCGCCGTGGCCGACGGCGAGCACGAGCCGCGGTTCGCGGGCGGGGTGCCAGGTGACGCGGGCCTCGCCCGCCGGGGTGTCGACGCTCTCGGTGGTGGTCATGGGCCGATCATGCCGGGCTGCGGGCGTGCGGGGCCTGCGGGCGTGCGGAGTGGGCGAGGCGTGCGGGGTGGGCGGGGCGTGCGGGGCGGGCGGGGCGTGCGTCAGAACAGCGTGCCCTCTTCCGGCGCGGCCAGCTCCTCCAGCAGTTCCGGGCCGTTGTTGCGGACGTTGCTGACGGCGGTGGACACCGGGTGGGCGCGCATCAGGCCGCCCGGCGGCGGCGCGAGCAGGTCCCGCAGCGCCCCGTCGGTGTCGGTGTTCGCCGGGTCCAGCCAGGCGTCCCAGCGGTCCGGGGTCAGCATCAGCGGCATCCGGGGGTGGATGTCGCCGAGCGAGCGCGGGCCCCCGGCCGGGGCGACGCCCAGCGGTCCGGTCTCGGCCTCCGTGGTGATCACCGAGCAGGTCGCCCACCAGGCGAGCGGGTGCTCGTCGGGCAGGGTCCGGTCGCGCCAGAACTCGTATATCCCGGCCATCGCGAAGACGGAGCCGTCGGCGGGCAGGACGAAGTACGGCTGCTTGCGGGCCCGCTTCTTCTTGCCCTCGACCTCCAGCCGCCGCTCGTCGTGGGCGGTGACCCACTCGTAGTACCCGTCGGCGGGGACGATGCAGCGGCGCTGGGAGAACGGGCGGCGGAAGGACGGCTTCTCGTGCACCGTCTCGGCCCGGGCGTTGATCATCCGGGCGGCGCCGTCGGGGTCCTTGGCCCAGGACGGGACGAGCCCCCACTTCAGCACGCGGAGCTGGCGAACCGGACGCGGGCTCGGCGCGTCTTTCAGTGGACGGTCCAGGACGACGTGGACCTCTTTGGTGGGGGCCACGTTCCAGTCGGGCGCCAGGGTCTCCCGCGGCTCCCACTTCTCGATCCCGAAAAGCTCCACCAGTTCCTCGGGTCCACGGCTCGCTGCATACCTTCCGCACATGGCTGCCACACTGCCATGGCACCCGACCACCCCCGCAAGGAGTCCGCCAGATCATGGACAGCAGCACCACCGCCGGTCTGTGGGACCGGCTCACGGGCATACAGGCAGCGCCCGATCGATGGCTGGTGATCGCGACGGGGCTGGCCGCGCTGGCCGCCGTGGGCCCGCGCCCGCTGTGGCGGCTCTCGCGCAATGCCGTGACCATCGCGCACGAGGGCGGCCACGGACTGCTGGCGCTGCTGACCGGGCGCGAGCTGCAGGGGATCCGGCTGCACTCGGACACCAGTGGGGTCACCCTCAGCCGGGGCAAGCCGTACGGGCTCGGCATGATCCTCACCGCGGCCGCCGGGTACACGGCGCCCTCACTGCTCGGGCTCGGCGGGGCGGCGCTGCTGTCGGCGCACCGGATCACGCTGCTGCTGTGGCTGGCGACGGCGCTGCTGGCGGCCATGCTGGTGCGGATCCGCAACGCGTACGGGGTGCTGACGGTGGTGCTGACGGGCACGGCGTTCGTGCTCGTGTCCTGGCGGGCCACGGCCGACGTACAGGCGGTCTTCGCGTACGCGGTGGTGTGGTTCCTGCTGCTGGGCGGGGTCCGGCCGGTCTTCGAGCTGGGGGCGAAGCGCAGGCACGGGGGCGCCCCGGATTCCGACGCGGACCAGCTGGGGCGGCTCACCCATCTGCACCCCGTGGTGTGGCTGCTCCTCTTCCACGTCGTCGCGCTCTGCTCGCTGGTCGGCGGCGGCCGCTGGCTGCTCGGCCTCTGACCGCCCCCTGAGACGGCTTCGCGATCAAGATCTGCCTTCGTGGGTAGCCACTAAAGTGGGGGCCATGACCGAGACCTCCGCGCTCCCCGCCCTCTGGCCCGCCCCGCTCGCTGACGGCCGCCTCCACGCCACCGTCGCCGTGCCCGGGTCGAAGTCGGTCACCAACCGCGCCCTCGTGCTCGCGGCGCTCGCCTCCGAGCCCGGCTGGGTGCGGCGCCCGCTGCGCTCGCGCGATTCGCAGCTGATGTCGGACGCGCTGCGCGCGATGGGCGTCGGCATCGAGGAGACCGTCTCCTCCGCCTCGGCCGGCGACGGCTCGGGCGGCGAGGCCTGGCGGATCATCCCGGCCGCCCTGCGCGGACCGGCCACCGTAGACGTCGGCAACGCGGGCACGGTCATGCGCTTCCTGCCGCCGGTCGCCACCCTCGCCGCCGGCGACATCCGCTTCGACGGCGACCCGCGCTCCTACGAGCGGCCGCTCGGCGAGGTCATCAACGCACTGCGCGCCCTCGGCGCCCGGATCGACGACGACGGCCGGGGCGCACTGCCCCTGACCGTCCAGGGCGGCGGGGCCCTGGAGGGCGGAACGGTCGAGATCGACGCCACCAACTCCTCGCAGTTCGTCTCCGCGCTGCTGCTCTCCGGCCCGCGCTTCAACCAGGGCGTCGAGGTCCGGCACGTGGGCACCAACCTGCCGTCGATGCCGCACATCCGGATGACCGTGGAGATGCTGCGCGCGGCCGGCGCCCAGGTCGACACCCCCGAGGCCGGCGGCGAGAAGAACGTGTGGCGGGTCGCGCCCGGCGCGCTGCTCGGCCGCGACATGGTCGTGGAGCCCGACCTCTCCAACGCGCAGCCCTTCATGGCGGCGGCCCTGATCACGGGCGGCACGGTCACCATCCCCGACTGGCCGCGCCGCACCACGCAGCCCGGTGACGCGCTGCGCCGGATCTTCACGGAGATGGGCGGCTCCTGCGAGCTGACCGACGCGGGCCTGGTCTTCACCGGCACCGGCAAGATCCACGGCATCGACGTGGACCTCGGCGAGGTCGGCGAGCTCACCCCGGGCATCGCGGCGGTCGCCGCCCTGGCCGACTCCCCGTCCACGCTGCGCGGTGTCCAGCACCTGCGGCTGCACGAGACGGACCGGCTGGCGGCGCTCACCAAGGAGATCAACGAGCTCGGCGGCGACGTCACCGAGACGGCCGACGGTCTGCACATCCGCCCGCGCCCGCTGCACGGCGGCGTGTTCCACACGTACGACGACCACCGGATGGCGACCGCGGGCGCGGTGATCGGCCTTGCCGTGGAGGGCGTGCAGATCGAGAACGTGGCCACGACCGCGAAGACGCTGCCCGACTTCCCGAAGATGTGGACAGACATGCTCGCGGGAGCGGGAGCGGGAGCGTAGGGACCGTCATGCGCAGGTACGGCAAGCACACCGACGAGGACGACATCCGCCAGCGCCCGAACCCCAAGGGCAACCGGCCCCGGACGAACATCCGGCCCAAGCACGAGGACGCCTCCGAGGGCTTCGTCCTGACCGTCGACCGCGGCAGGCTGACCTGCCTGGTCGGCGACCGGGCCGTCCACGCGATGAAGTCCAGGGAGCTGGGCCGCAAGGCCGCGGTGGTCGGCGACCTGGTCTGGATCGTCGGCGACCTGACCGGCAAGAAGGACACCCTCGCCCGGATCGTGCGGATCGAGGAGCGCAAGTCGGTCCTGCGGCGCACCGCCGACGACGACGACCCGTACGAGCGCGTGGTCGTCGCCAACGCCGACCAGCTGGCCATCGTCACGGCGCTGGCCGACCCGGAGCCGCGGCCCCGGATGATCGACCGCTGCCTGGTGGCCGCGTACGACGCCGGGCTGGAGCCGCTGCTGGTGCTGACCAAGTCCGACCTGACCTCCGCCGACAAGATCCTGGAGATCTACTCGACGCTCGGCGTGAACTACGTCGTCACCAACCGCGAGGAACTGGCGACGGGCGACGCGGCCGCCAAGGTGCGCGAGCGCCTGGAGGGCCGGATCACCGCTTTCGTGGGCCACTCGGGCGTCGGCAAGACCACCCTGGTCAACTCGCTGGTGGCACCGGACCGCAAGCGTGCGACCGGTGTGGTCAACGCGGTCACCGGGCGCGGCCGGCACACCACCACCTCGGCCCTGGCGCTGCCGCTGCCCGGGATGGAGGGCTGGGTCATCGACACCCCGGGCGTGCGCTCCTTCGGCCTGCACCACGTGGACCCGTCCCGCGTGATCCTGGCCTTCCCGGACCTGGTGGCGGGTACGGAGGAGTGTCCGCGCGCGTGCAGCCACGACGAGCCGGACTGCGCGCTGGACAAGTGGGTGCAGGACGGCCACGCGGACCCGGCGCGGCTGTACTCGCTGCGGCGGCTGCTGGAGACGCGGGAGCGCCGCGACGGCGACTGATGGGCGGTTGATCGGCGGTTGATCGTCCCGCGGGGTTTGCCCGGGTGGGCTGAAGGTCATGTCTGGATGAGCGCACCACCGCACCATCGCACCGAGTGACGCGAGGTCACGTGACGCGGGGAGGCATTCGACATGGCGTGGCTGCTCGTCGTGGTCGCGGGAATCCTGGAGACCGGCTTCGCGGTCTGCCTCAAGCTGTCCCACGGTTTCACCCGGCTGTGGCCGACGGTCGCTTTCGCGTGCTTCGCGCTCAGCAGTTTCGGGCTGCTGACGCTGGCGCTCAAGAAACTGGACGTCGGCCCCGCTTACGCGGTGTGGACGGGCATCGGGGCCGCGGGCACCGCGATCTACGGCATGGTCTTCCTCGGCGACCTCGTGTCGACCCTCAAACTCGTCTCGATCTCGCTGGTCATCCTCGGGGTCATCGGCCTCCAGCTGTCCGGTTCGGCTCATTGAGCAGCCGCAGCAGCTCCCCGGAGCCCGGCTGTGCGGCGGGGGCTATCAGGTAGGAGAGGGCGAGGCGCACGGCGAGCTCGCACCGTTGCGCCGCCTCCCCCGACCCGAGCGCGCCGTCCGCCCGTTCGCGCACGGAGCGGACCAGCTCCGCGGGCCCCAGCGCCGGCACTCCCGGCCGGACCCCCTGGCCGGCCGGCACCGGCAGGTTCCCGTTCCAGCAGCCGGTCAGCAGGGCCCGTACGAGGGGCCGCGCACGGGCCGCCCGTACGGTCCACTCCGCGACCGCGGCCAGCCGCTCGGCGGTCGCGGCCGGGGGGCCCAGGGCCCGGTCCACCCCGTCGAGGTACCAGGCGGCCTCGCGCCGGACCAGGGCGTGGCCCAGGCCCGCCTTGCCGGCGAACTCGTTGTAGAGCGTCTGGCGGGACACCCCCGCGGCGGCGGCCACCTCGACCATCCGCACGGCCGGCCAAGGGCGCGCCGAGAGGGCCGCTCCCGCGGCTTCGAGCAAGGACTCCCGGGCTGTCGGCATCGTCGCCTCCCCGCTTGACGTCCCCGCCAGAGTTGACGGACCGGCAGGTCCTGTCAAGGGCGCATCCCGGTCGCACCGTGGACGTCGTTCGCCGGTCCGCGGCGGTCTCGATACTGTTCTGGCATGCCCGAGTATGACGATGACCTGCGCCTTGCCCTTGAGCTCGCCGACGCGGCGGACGCCGCCACGATGCAGCGGTTCCGCGCCCTCGATCTGAGAGTCGAGACGAAGCCGGACATGACCCCGGTCAGCGAGGCGGACACGGCCACGGAGGAGATCATCCGGGCCGGGATCGCGGCCGCGCGCCCCGACGACGCGATCCTCGGCGAGGAGTACGGCCTCAAGGGCAGCGGCCCGCGCCGCTGGGTCGTGGACCCGATCGACGGTACGAAGAACTATGTGCGCGGCGTGCCGGTGTGGGCGACGCTGATCTCGCTGATGGCCAAGGACACCACCGAGACCACCGAGACCACCGAGGACACAGCCGGCGTCTTCCGCCCCGTGGTCGGCGTGGTGTCCGCGCCGGCGCTGGGGCGGCGCTGGTGGGCGGCGCGCGGCCGGGGCGCGTACGCGGGCGGTGCGCTGGGCGAGACGACGGCGATCGGCGTGTCGAAGGTGGGCGGGCTGGGCGACGCCTCGTTCGCGTACTCCTCGCTCGGCGGCTGGGAGGAGCAGGGCCGGCTTCCGGGGTTCCTGGACCTGACCCGCGCGTGCTGGCGTACGCGGGGCTACGGGGACTTCTGGCCGTACATGATGGTCGCCGAGGGCTCGCTGGACCTGTGCGCGGAGCCGGAGCTGAACCTGTGGGACATGGCGGCCCTCGCGGTCGTGGTCGAGGAGGCGGGCGGCCGTTTCACCAGCCTCGACGGGGTGGACGGCGTACACGGCGGGAACGCGGCGGCCTCCAACGGGCTGCTGCACGAGGAGATGCTGGGGCACCTGCGGCCGCGCCCCTGACGCGCCGGGGGCGCGGGTGCGCGCATCCGTGTGTGCCGAGCGCGCCCTCTTGATGACTCTGCGTGCTCATGGGAATCTGAGACTCCCCCTGCTTGTGCGCTTGTGAATGCCTTCTCAAGTGCACCCCCCGGGCGGGGGGACTCACCCCAGGAGGTGGCTCTCTTCATGCTCGTCCGCGACGCCATGAGCACCGTGATCCTCACCCTCGGCCCCACTCACACCCTGCGTCAGGCGGCCTGCCTGATGTCCGGCCGGCGCGTCGGCGCGGCCGTCGTCCTCGATCCCGAACACAGCGGCATCGGCATCCTCACCGAGCGCGACATCCTCAACTCGATCGGCGCCGGACACGATCCCGACCGGGAGTCCGTGGGCGCCCACACCACGAACAACGTGGTGTTCTGCACCCCTGACGCCACCGTGCAGGAAGCCGCCGAGGCCATGGCCCACGGCGGCTTCCGCCATCTGATCGTGCTGGAGAACGGCGGCCCGGTGGGCATCGTGTCCGTACGGGACGTCATCCGCTGCTGGGCACCGGCGCGGCGCCGCGCCGTACCGGCGTAGCCGACGGCGGCGGGCCGCAGCCCCCCGAAGGGGACCGCGGCCCGCCGTCTCACATCGACAAGCGATCCGGTCAGCCGCGAAGGGCCTGGACCGCGGCTTCGAGCCGCTTGCCGAAGTCGCCGTCCGCCTGGCGGAAGTTGTTGATCGCCCGCTCGACGATGTCGTCACGGGAGACCTTGGCTATGAAGCCGGACAGGTTCTCGATCAGACGGGACTTCTCGTCCTCGGAGTACAGGCGGTAGAGGTTGCCCGCCTGGACGAAGTCGTTGTCCTCACGGTGCACGGGGGCGGCGTGGTTGCCGGTGCCACCGTTCAGCGTGACGGGCTGCCACAGCGGGCGGTCCGTCTGGTGCGGGCCGCCGAAGCTGTTCGGCTCGTAGTTCTTCGCGCCCTTGTGGCGGCCGTCGTACAGGTGGCCGTCACGGGAGTGGGTGCGCGCCTCGGTGGCGTGCGGGCGGTTCACCGGCAGGTGGTCGGCGTTGATGCCGACGCGGTAGCGGTGGGCGTCGCCGTAGCCGAAGAGACGGCCCTGGAGCATCTTGTCCGGGGACGGACCGATGCCGGGGACGAAGTGCGCCGGCGAGAAGATCGACTGCTCGACCTCGGCGAAGACGTTCTCCGGGTTGCGGTTGAGCTCCAGCTTGCCGATCTCGATCGGCGGGTAGTCCGCGTGCGGCCACACCTTGGTGAGGTCGAACGGGTTGAAGCGGTACTCGGCCGCCTCGGCCGCCGGCATGATCTGGACCTGCACGGTCCAGGACGGGAAGTCGCCGCGCTCGATCGACTCGCGCAGGTCGCGCTGGTGGGAGTCGGGGTCCTCACCGGCGAGCTGGTTGGCCTCGGCCTGGGTGAGGTTCTTGATGCCCTGGTCGGTCTTGAAGTGGTACTTGACCCAGAAGACCTCGCCGGCCTCGTTGTTCCACTGGAACGTGTGCGAGCCGAAGCCGTTCATGTGGCGGTAGGACGCCGGGATGCCGCGGTCACCGAACAGCCAGGTCACCTGGTGGGTGGACTCGGGCGACAGACCCCAGAAGTCCCAGACGTTGTCCGCCTCCTGCGAGCCGGTGTACGGGTCGCGCTTCTGGGTGTGGATGAAGTCCGGGAACTTGATGGCGTCCTTGATGAAGAACACCGGGGTGTTGTTGCCGACGAGGTCGTAGTTGCCCTCTTCGGTGTAGAACTTCAGCGCCCAGCCGCGGGGGTCGCGCACGGCGTCGGCGCTGCCGAGGTTGCCGGCGACGGTGGAGAAGCGCAGGAAGGTCTCGGTCTGCTTGCCGACCTCGGAGAGGAAGTTCGCCCGGGTCCACTGCGAGACGTCACGGGTGAGCGTGAAGGTGCCGTACGCACCCGCGCCACGGGCGTGCACCACGCGCTCCGGGATGCGCTCGCGGTTGAAGTGCGCGAGCTTCTCCAGCAGCAGCTGGTCCTGGACCAGAACGGGGCCGCCGACGCCGGCGGTCTCGCTGTTCTGGTTGTCGGCAACCGGAGCCCCGGCCTCCGTGGTGAGCGGTCCCTGTGTCACGTGCGCCTCCTGCGTCATTCCTGCATGTCCTGTCGCTTGGCCTAAGCCGTTACCGATCCTACGATGGACAATGTCTAAGTCAAGTAAACATCCAAGTCCACACAGGTTCGGGAGTTACACCAAGTCCCCTCGCTGTTAGGCTGGCGTCTATGAGTGACCTGCTGGAACGACTTCGCGGACGCGGATGGCGCATGACCGCACAGCGGCGCGTCGTGGCCGAGGTGCTCGACGGTGACCACGTTCACCTGACGGCCGACGAGGTGCACGCCCGCGCGGTGGCCAAGCTCCCCGAGATCTCGCGCGCCACGGTGTACAACACGCTGGGCGAGCTCGTCACGCTCGGCGAGGTCCTGGAGGTCTCCACGGACCGCCGGGCCAAGCGGTACGACCCGAACGCCCACCGGCCCCACCAGCACCTGGTCTGCGCCCAGTGCGGCGCGATCCGCGACGTCCACCCGGCGGGGAACCCGCTGGCCGACCTGCCGGACGCGGAGCGCTTCGGCTTCGTGGTCTCGGCGGTCGAGGTGACGTACCGCGGAGTGTGCCCGAACTGCGCGGGCGCGTAGCGAACGAAAAAGTGGGGCCCGGGAGCGATGCTCCCGGGCCCCACTTCGTTGCCCTGATCCGTTTCCGTTGCATGAGAAACGACTGAAGGCCCGGATCCATGGGATCCGGGCCTTCGGCCTTCAGTAGCGGGGACAGGATTTGAACCTGCGACCTCTGGGTTATGAGCCCAGCGAGCTACCGAGCTGCTCCACCCCGCGTCGGTAAACCTGACTTTACGTGACGCCACCCGGCAGATGCAAATCGGTTAACTTCAGGCCGACAGTTCCTCGGCCAGGGCCTCGCGGAGACGGGCCGCCCGGGCCGAGACCTCCGCCGGGCCCAGTTCCATGGCGCGCACGCACCACTTCTGACCTTCCGCGAGGTCCCCGTGCCGGGCGGCCAGCAGCCCGAGCCGCAGCGCCGCGCGGCCGTGGCCGGCCACCGCCGCGCGGGTCCACCACAGCGCCGCCTCCGGCTCGCTCCCCTCGCGGGCCAGCAACAGCCCCAGGTTGAACGCCCCGTTGCGGGAGCCGGCCTCCGCCGCCTCCCGGTACCACCGCGCGGCCACGACGAGGTCGCCCCGGGCCGCGGCCAGCATGCCCACCCGTACCTGCGCCCGCCGGTGGCCCAGCTCGGCGGCGCGCTCGTACCACTCCTCGCTCTCGGTGCGCTCCACGCCGCCCAGGGGTTCGCCCAGTGCCACCGGCTCCGGCGGCGGGGCCAGCGACTCCAGCAGCGAGGCCAGCCGGAAGGCCGCCTCGGCGCTGCCGCCCCCGGCCGCGCAGCGCAGGTGCCGCTCGGCCGCGCGGTCCTCCCCGTCGCGGACCAGCGCGATGCCGACTTGGAGCGCCGCGTCCGTGTGCCCGGCCGAAGCCGCCCGCTCGTACCACTTCAGCGCGGTGCGGTCCTCGTCCCGGCTCGCGAACAGGATCCCGAGGTTGAAGGCGGCGTCCACGCTGCCCGCCTCGGCCGCCTTCGAGAACCACGGCTCGGCGCCCTCCGCGTCCCCGCCCTGGAGCAGCAGGATGGCCAGCGCGTTCGCCGCCTCGCGGTGCCCCGCGTAGGCCGCGCGCCGGTACCACTGCTCGGCCTGCGCCGTCCGCTCCTGCGCCGCACACAGCAGCGCCAGGTTGTACGCCCCGTTCTGGTCGCCCGCGTCCATCGCGGCCCGGTACCACTTCTCCGCCGTCTGGGTCTCGCCGCGCGCCGCGTGCATGGCGCCGAGCGCGTTGGCCGCGTTGCCGTCGCCGTCCTGTGCCGCCCGCAGCCACCACGTGGCCGCGTTGTCCTCGTCCCCGGCGTCGCGCAGCAGGAAGCCGAGCGCGCACGCCGCCCGCGCCTCGCCCTGCTTGGCGGAGGTCAGGTACCAGCGCCCGGCCTCCTTGAGCTCGCCGCGCGCCTCCAGCAGCGCGCCCAGGTGCAGCGCGGCGCGCCGGTGTCCACGCGCGGCGGCCTGCCGGTACCACTGCTCGGCCTCGGCGGGGTCGCCCTTGCGCAGGTGCCGCGCCAGCCGGTAGGCGGCCTCGCGGTGCCCCTGCTCGGCGGCGGCGCGGAACCACCGCTCCACGCCCTTGTCGCCGCGGTGTTCCAGCAGGTCCGCCAGCCCGTACGCCCCCAGCGCGTGACCGGACTCCGCCGCCTGGCGCAGCCAGTACTCGGCGGCCGGCTCGTCCCCCCGCTCGCGGAAGTGGCGGCCGAGCGCGTGCGCCGCCGGAGCGGATCCGGCCACGGCGGCGACCCGCCACCAGCCGGCGGCGTCTTCCGGGTAACCCCGCTGGTGGAGCAGTACGCCGAGGTTGTTCGCGGCCGCGCGGTCTCCCTCCGCGGTGGCACCGCGCAGGTAGCGCTCGGCCCCGGCCAGGTCGCCCCGGCGCAGCAGCAGCGCCCCGAGCACGCTCATCGCGCCGGGGTCGCCCTTGTCGGCGGCCACCCGGTGCCGGGCCTCGAGCTCCGCGTCACTGGCCGCGTCGGCCTCCACGAACGCTTCTTCCGTCAACCCCGCATCGATCGGTGCGGTCTGCGCGTTGACAGCCTGAGCCGCCTCTTCGACCTCCACGTCCGACTCGGCCCCCGCCCTCGCAAACCGCCCTGTCTCCAGCAGAGTTGACCTGCCCCCCATAAATCCCATCGTCGCATCACCTGCTACCCGCGTACACCTGGTATGTCGCAGCCAGTGAGGTCACTACAGCGTTTTGTCGACATGCCCACAGAGAGACAAGTCAAACACGCTCCTACCCCAACTCACCCGCCTCAGTGACCTCGTGTCCACGCCGGACATGACGAAGGCCCGGATCCCATGGATCCGGGCCTTCGTCTTCAGTAGCGGGGACAGGATTTGAACCTGCGACCTCTGGGTTATGAGCCCAGCGAGCTACCGAGCTGCTCCACCCCGCGTCGGTGAAACCACAGTATCACGGACGCGGGACGGAGCCGTACCGACGGTGTCGGCGCGACGAACGGCCCCTAGCCGCCTGGCTGGGGCGCCGTCGTCAGCTTCGCCTCCGCGTCGATCGCCCGCTTCAGCGCCGCCTGCAGATCGCTCTGGGCCTTGCCGTACGCCGCCCAGTCACCGCTCTTCAGTGCCTTCTCGGCATCCTCCACCGCCTTCTGCGCGTCACCGAGGGCCGCCTTCACCGTCGGGTCCTGACTGGTCGGCGGCGTGGTGGTGCCGTCGCCCGGTGGGATCGTCGGGTTGGTCGGCGTCGTGGGCACGGTCGGCGCCTCGGCCCCGAACACCACATTCAGCGCCTTCTCCAGCGTGTCCTCGAAGGCGGTCTGCCCGCCGTAGGTCACCAGCACCTTGCGCAGCAGCGGGTACTTCAGCCCGGAGCTGCGCACGTACACCGGCTCCACGTAGAGCATCCCGCCGTCGAGCGGCACCGCGAGCAGGTTTCCGTACTCGACCTCCGAGTCACCGCCGCGCAGCAGGCGGATGGATTCGGCGATCTTCGGTTCGGACTGGAACTTGCTCTGCACCTGCTTGGGACCGTCGACCGGCTTGCTGGTCGGCAGCTTCAGGATTCTGATCTTGCCGTAGTCCGGGGTGCCCGGATCGGCGTTGACCGCCATGAAGGCGCTCAGGTTGTCCCGCTCGTTCGGCGTGAACGTCGTGGTGAGCGAGAAGACCTGGTCCTTCTCCTTCTGGCCCGGCATCTTCAGGGACAGGTAGTACGGCGGAACCGCCGTACCGGCCTTGGTGGTCGGGTCGTCCGGGACGGCCCAGGCCTCACTGCCGCTGAGGAAGGTCTGCGGGTCCGTGACGTGGTAGCGGGTCAGCAGCTCGCGCTGGACCTTGAAGAGGTCCTGCGGGTAGCGGATGTGGTCCATGAGCGTCTTGGAGATCTCGCTCTTGGGCTTGACCGTCCCCGGGAACGCCTTCATCCAGGTCTTGAGGACCGGGTCCTGCGTGTCCCACTGGTACAGGCTGACCGTGCCGTCGTACGCGTCGACCGTGGCCTTCACCGAGTTGCGGATGTAGTTGACCTGGTTCTCCTGCGCCACGACCGCGCGCTGGCTGTTGGTCAGCGAGTCCGCGGTGCTCTGGCCCAGCGTGGTGCGCGAGGCGTACGGGTAGCCGTTGGTGGTCGTGTACGCGTCGACGATCCACTTGACCCGGCCGTCGATGACCGCCGGGTAGGGGGCTCCGTCGATGGTCAGCCACGGCGCGACGGCCTCGACGCGCTCCTTGGGCGTGCGGTTGTACAGGATCCGCGAGCCGTCGCCGATGGCGCCGGAGTACAGGATCTGCGGCTCGTTGAAGGTGAGCGCGTACGCGGCCCGGTTGATCGGGTTGTCCAGATTGACGCCGGAGTCGCCCTCGTAGCTCGTCTCCTTCTCGCCCTTGTCGTCCGAGTAGTCGAGCTCCTTCTGCGGTCCGCCGACGATCGAGTACTGCTTCGTCTGCTCGCCGTAGTAGATGCGCTGCTCGAAGTCCGTCCCGAACATGCCCTTGGAGGGGAGGTCGGACTGGGTGAAGTCCGGGGCGCCCTGCTCCCCGACGGTGGTTCCCTTGGCCGCGACCACGCCGTAGCCGTGCGTGTACTTGAAGTGGTCGTTGATCCAGTTGTTCTTGGGGATGCCGCCGATGTTCAGCTCGCGCAGGCCGATGACGGTGTCCTGGCCCTTGTACCGGTCCACGGCGAGCGTGGACGGGAAGGCGTAGTAGCCCTTGACCTGCTGGAGCTGCTGGAAGGCCGGGGAGACGATGTTCGGGTCGAGCAGGCGGATGCTGGCCGTGGTGTCGGCGGCCTTGCGCAGCTGGCCCTTGTCGGTGCCCGCGGCCGGTACGCCCGCGTAGTCCGTGACGTCGGCGCCGTCGATCCCGTACGCGTCACGCGTCGCCTTGATGTTCTTCTCGACGTACGGCGATTCCTTCGCCTGCTCGTTCGGCTGGACCTGGAACTTCTGGACGATCGCCGGGTACAGCCCGCCGATCAGGATCGCCGAGAGCACCATCAGGCCGAAGCCGATGACCGGCAGCTGCCAGGTGCGGCGCCACAGGGTCGCGAAGAACAGCACGGCGCAGATCGCGGCGATGGCGACCAGAATCGTTTTGGCCGGCAGATAGGCATTGGCATCGACGTACCGCAGACCGGTCCAGTTGTCCGCCGCCTTGAAGTCGCTGGACTTCACGGCGAGGCCGTACCGGTCGAGCCAGTACGCGACCGCCTTCAGCGAGACGAAGAGGCCGAGCAGCACCGACAGGTGCCCGGTCGCCGCGGCGGTGGCCCGGGCGCCCGGGCTGGTCACGCGCAGTCCGCCGTACAGGTAGTGCACGACGGCCGCGGCGATCACCGACAGCACGACCGCGGCGAAGCCGAAGCCGAGCAGGAAGCGGTACCAGGGCAGGTCGAAGGTGTAGAACGACACGTCCTTGTGGAACTGGGGGTCCTTCTGTCCGAAGGCCACCCCGTTCACATACATCAGCCAGGTCTTCCACTGGCCGGCCGCCGAGGCGCCCGCGATCAGGCCCACGAGCGCGGCGATGCCCAGCAGCAGCCACCTCCGGTACGGCGAGATGCTCATCCGGTAGCGGTCGAGGCTCTGCTGCTCCATCGACATCGCGCTCAGCGGCGGCCGCAGCCGGTGCGCCAGCCAGATGTTCAGCCCGACGGCACCGGCCATCAGCAGGCCGAAGACGGCGAAGAGGCCGATCTTGGTCCACAGGGTGGTGGTGAAGACGGTGGAGTATTTGACGGAGCGGAACCAGAGCCAGTCGGTCCAGAAGCCCGCGAACATGATGAACGCCATGGCCAGCACGGCCAGGACGCCCAAGGTCATCAGAAGGGTTCGGGCTCGCCGGGAGGGGCGGCCGACTCTCATCCGTGGCCCGGAGGGGCCTCCGCCGCGGTCCGGCATCTGGAAAGCCAAGGTGCGCACCTCGAAAGTCGCTGTGTTGTGTCAGGTGTTGAACGGGCCCCCGATCGTAGAGCCCACTCATGCAACTTACTGAGGCTTTAGTCAGTTCCCGGTATCCGATGGAAAGGAGGCAGGATGTTTCCCATGTCCAACCTTTCGCCTTCCCCCGGCACCCCCATGGCGGCCGGCCCGCTGACCCGCGCCTGCCTCGAGATCGACGAGTACGCGGCCGGCCTCGGCTGGGATCAGCCCGCGCGGCTGTTCGCCCTCGTCGACACCGCCAAGCTCAAGAGGCAGGAGCCGCGCCTGGCCGGCCAGCTCGGGCTCGACCAGGACGACGCCGGCAAGAGCTCCCTCACCCCCATCGAGCAGGACAAGCTGCCCGCGGGGACCGCCCTCGACAAGTTCCTCGGCACCATCGCCTGGCCCGATGCGGTCGTCGGCTGCGCACTGACCGTGGAGCGGCTGATGCTGCCGCCGTCCGCGGAGGCCTCCGTACCGGAGGGGCTCAATGACAAGCAGCTGGCGAAGTGGGTCGCCGGGCACCCCGAGCGCCAGGAGGTCCGCCTGACGGTGGCCGTGCTGCGCGACGGCTCGCGCGAGTCGGCCGTACGGCTGCGGGAGAAGGACTCCTCGACCGAGGTGCTCACCGGCGGTGGCCTGGTGCCCGGACTGGCGGAGGCGCTGGCGGCGACCTTCTCGTAAGGACGCGGCGGGTGGGGTACGGCAGGGCGGGCGCGGTCAGGACTTGGTGCACTGCGCCAGCCCGGCCGTGTCCCCCTTGCCGATCTTCTGCAGCGCCTTCACCGCGTCGTCGATGGTGGAGACCTTCACGAGCGTCAGCCCGCCGGGCACGTCGGCCGCGGCGGCTGCGCAGTTCTCGGCCGGGGTGAGGAAGTATCGGGCGCCGGCCTGGCGGGCGCCGATGGTCTTCATCTGGATGCCGCCGATCGGGCCGACCTTGCCCGCGTCGTCGATGGTGCCGGTGCCGGCGATGAACTTCCCGCCGGTCAGGTCCTCGGGCGTGAGCTTGTCGACGATGCCGAGGGCGAACATCAGGCCGGCGCTCGGGCCGCCGACGTCGGCGAGCTTGATGTCGATCGTGAACGGGAAGGTGTGGTCGGTGCCGGCCCGGATGCCGACGATGGCGTGGCCGTCGCCCTCCGCCTTGCCCGCGACGATCGTGACCTTGGTCGAGCCGGTGGGCTCGCGGTGCGCCTTCGCCGCCTCGGCCGCCTCCGCGGCGGGAATGATCGTGAACTCGACGGGCTCGCCGGGCTTGTGCTTGGTGACGAGCTTGGCCACGTCGTCGGGGGCGGTGACGGGAGCGCCGTCCACGGCCTTGATCACGTCCCCGGCGTGCAGCTTGCCCTCGGAGGGGCTGCCCTTGACCACGGTGGAAACGATCACGCGCGCGGAGACCGGGATGCCGAGCTGCTTGAGAGCGGCCACCTTGGCGCTCTGCTGCGACTGGCTGAACTCCTCGGCGTTCTCCTGGGTGGACTCCTGGTCGGTCTTGCCGTCCGGGTAGAGGTTCTCGTGCGGTACGACGATGTTGTCCCCGGCCAGCCAGCCGTACACCGCTTCCAGCAGGTTCATGTCGTAGTCCGCGCCCGTGACGCGGACCGTCGTCATGTTCAGGTGCCCGCTGGTGGGATACGTCTTGCGCCCCGACACGTTCAGTACGGGCTCGCCGTGCGAGTCCCCGAGCGTGTTCACGGTCGGGCCCGGGCTCATCTCGGAGTACGGGACCCTGAGGAACACCCCTGCGCAGAGCAGCGCGAACAGCATGAGGGTGGAGGCGAGCATCGTCGCAGTGCGGCGTGGCATGGACCGACAGTACGGGACGGCCCTGACGCGCGGCCGCTCGGGCCGGTCCGTACGGAACTCCGGGACACCTCAGACGGCGTCGGAACCGGAGTGCGCATCTGCCTTCACCCTGGCCTGTTCGGCCTTGCCCATGACTTCGCGGAACCTCGCGTAGCCCGCGAGCTCGGATATGTCACCGGATGTACGGTCGCGTGCCGCCCAGCTGCCCCATATCGCCGCTCCGATCGCGGCGAACAGCGGAATCAGCAACCACGCCAGAGACGCCATGGGCGTGCCTCCCTACCCCGAAAATACGTGTCGTCGTTGGTGGCTTCAACGCTCGTGCCCGGGAGGGGGTTACGCAAATCGAGGGCGTGTTGCGCGGCCGAACGGGGGTGACGCTACCCCCATCCGGGGGCAGCGCCGCGGCCGGGGGCTTCAGCAGGCGCCGACCCATTCCTCCGTGCCGTCGGAGAAGGTCTGGTGCTTCCAGATCGGCACCTCGTGCTTGAGGTCGTCGATCAGCATCCGGCAGGCCTCGAAGGCCTCGCCGCGGTGCGGGCAGGACACGGCGACGACGACCGCGAGGTCTCCCACGGAGAGGTCGCCCACGCGGTGCACGGCGGCCAGGGCGCGGACCGGGTACTTCGCCACGACCCGCTCGGCGACGCGGCGCATCTCCGCCTCGGCCGTGGGGTGGCAGGAGTAGCCGAGGGAGTCGACGTCGGCTCCGCCGTCGTGATTGCGCACCGTGCCGACGAAGAGCGTCGTACCGCCGGTCGCGTCGTCCCCGACGGCCTGGAAGACCTCGTCGAGCGAGAGCGGGGTTTCACGGATCTCGAGCAGCCGGATCGGATCCGGAGCGGGCTGCTCGCCGGGGTGGTCGAAGTGCGGTGCCATAGCTTCCATCGTGCCCTAGCCGCTGACGCGGCGGAATAGCCGATTCGCCCGGCCCGCACCCGCCACCTTGGGAGCCTCCTACAGAAACCCTGACCCTTGCCGGGAGCCGGGCCGGGGCTCCGGCCGGTCAGATGCCGCGGCGGCGGCGGGCCGCACGGACCACGGCGGCGGCGCCCAGCAGCGCGACCGTCGCACCGGCCGCACCCGCGGCGGTGGCGTCCTTGCGGCCCAGCCGCCGGCCCACGACGGTGTGCCGGCCCGCGACCTCCTGGAGGAGCTCGGCCAGCACCTCCTCGTTCGTCCACCGCGGCCGCCACCCCGCCGCGTGCAGCCCGCTGATGCTGACCACCCACGGGTGCATCGTGTACGCCAGGTCACCGGCCGGGGACGGCGTCAGGCCGATCCGGTGCAGCCGGGCCGCCGCGCCCAGCGCCACCGCGGACGGCAGCTCCATGCGGCGGATGCCGCTCAGCTCCTCGACCTCCTCCTGCTCCAGCCACCCCTCGCAGCCCACCGCGAGCTCGCCCTCGACCTTCTCCAGGGCCGCGTACTCCAGCGCACTGACCAGGTCCTCCACGTGGCAGAACTGCCAGGTGGGACGCGATCCCGCCACCACGAGCAGCCGCGGCGACTCGAAGTACCGGGTCAGCGCGGTGTCCGTGCCGCCGACCAGGACCGCCGGCCGGACCACGGTGACGTTCAGGCCCGGGTGCGCCCGCGGCGCCCGGCGGCCCAGCCGCTCGATCTCCAGCAGGTCGCCGACGCCGGTCGCCTCGGCGGTGGCCCGCAGCTCCGCGTCCTCCGAGAGCGGGATGTCGTTGTCCGGCAGCGCCCCGTAGACCATCGCGGAGGTGCACAGCACGACCCGGTGCACCCCGGCCGCCGCGGCGGCGGTGAGCACGGTCTGGGTGCCGCGCACGTTGTACGCGGTGCGTGCGGCCGGGTCCGTCTCCAGATCGAGGTCAAGCGCCAGGTGGACCACCACGTCCGCGCCGCGCAGCTTCTCCGCGATCGCGGGGTCCCGTACGTCCAGGACGTGCCACTGCGCGGCCGCGCAGTCCCCGCGCCGCTCGTCGATCGCGACGACCTGCTTGACCTCGTCGGAGGCGGCCAGCCGGCTCACCAGGGCCGCGCCGACGCCCGAGGCGGCGCCGGTCACGGCGATCACGGGGCCTCGCACGGCCGGGTTTCGCGGCTGGCGAACGCCGTGCGCGCTGTCATCGTGCTCAGGGCGGTTTTCGGCGTCGTCAGTCGCTCGAACCTGCGGATCTGGGGAACTCACCGGGCGTCTCCAGCGGTTGTCTTCAGTAGGGACGCGCCGTGGACGCGTACCTACCAGGTGATGTCCATCCTGCCGCAGCCCAGGAGCCGGCGGAGCACCGAGCCCGGAAGCGGGCGTGGTGTCTACGCTGGGTGGTGTTGTCGGACCATTGCCCGTCGGCTCCCGCCGGCGGCCCTACGAGCCGAGGAAACCCGTGAGCGACACCCCATTCGGATTCGGCCTTCCGCCGGAGGAGCCGGACAACGGCGACGAGGGCAAGGAGAAGGGCAATCAGGGCGGTCCGGGCGGCCCGGCGAATCCGTTCGGGTTCCCCGGCATGGGCCTGCCGGGCGGCGCCGGCGGCCAGGGCGGGGCGGACAATCCCTTCGCCGCGATGTTCGGCTCCATGAACCCGAACGACCTCGGCGCGGCCTTCCAGCAGCTCGGCCAGATGCTGAGCTACGAGGGCGGTCCCGTGAACTGGGACATGGCCAAGGACATCGCCCGCCAGACCGTGGCGCAGGGCACCGCGGACGGGGTCAAGGACGCCAGCGTCGGCCTCGCCGAGAAGTCCGCGGTCGAGGAGGCCGTACGGCTCGCCGACCACTGGCTGGACGGCGTGACCTCGCTGCCCTCGGGCGCGGCCACCGCCGTGGCGTGGAGCCGCGCCGAGTGGGTCGAGGCGACCCTCCCGGTGTGGAAGGAGCTCGTGGACCCCGTCGCCGAGCGGGTCGGCGCGGCCATGGGCAGCGTCCTGCCCGAGGAGATGCAGGCCATGGCGGGCCCGCTGCTCGGCATGATGCGCTCCATGGGCGGGGCCATGTTCGGCCAGCAGATCGGCCAGGCCGTCGGTGTCCTGGCGGGCGAGGTCGTCGGCTCGACCGACGTCGGGCTGCCGCTGGGCCCGGCCGGCAAGGCGGCTCTCCTCCCGCTGAATGTGGAGAGCTTCGGCAAGGACCTGGGCGTCCCCATGGACGAGGTGCGGCTGTACCTGGCCCTGCGCGAGGCCGCCCACGCGCGGCTCTTCGCGCACGTGCCGTGGCTGCGCTCGCACCTGTTCGGCGCGGTCGAGGGTTACGCCCGCGGCATCAAGGTCGACACCTCGAAGCTGGAGGACGTGGTCGGCCAGCTCGACCCGTCGAATCCGGAGCAGCTGCAGGAGGCGCTCCAGGGCGGCATGTTCCAGCCGCAGGACACCCCCGAGCAGAAGGCCGCGCTGGCCCGCCTGGAGACGGCGCTCGCGCTGGTCGAGGGCTGGGTGGACGCGGTCGTGCACGAGGCGGCCAAGCCCCGGCTGACCTCGGCCGCCGCCATGCGCGAGACCATGCGCCGGCGGCGCGCCTCGGGCGGCCCGGCGGAGCAGACCTTCGCGACGCTGATCGGGCTGGAGCTGCGCCCGCGCCGGCTGCGCGACGCCTCGCGGCTGTGGGCCTCGCTGACCGACGCGCGCGGTGTGGACGGCCGCGACGGGCTGTGGGAGCACCCGGACATGCTGCCGACCGCCTCCGACCTGGACGACCCGGACGGGTTCGTGCACCGCGAGCAGCTGGACTTCTCGGAGCTCGACAAGATGCTCGGCGAGGCCGCGCAGCAGCGGGACGAGAAGCGTGAGCAGGGCGACGGCAACGGCGACGGCGCGGGTGAAGGGAAGAAGTGAGCCTGTACGACGACACGGTCCTCGTGCTCAAGGGCTACGAGGACCAGTCCGAGCTGCGCGACCTGTACCTGGAGCACCTGGCCGCCCACCCCGACGGGATCTACAAGCCGTGCCGGGCCGGCCACATCACCGGCAGCGCGCTGGTGGTGGACCCTGCGGGCGGGCGCGTACTGCTGACCCTGCACAAGAAGCTCGGCATGTGGCTGCAGATGGGCGGGCACTGCGAGCCCGATGACGCCACGATCGCGGGGGCGGCGCTGCGCGAGGCCCGTGAGGAGTCGGGCATCGCCACCGGGCTGACCCTGTTGCCGGGCGGCCCGGTGCGGCTGGACCGGCATCCGATCCCGGCGCCCTGCAACTGGCACCTGGACGTGCAGTACGCGGCGCTGGCCCCGGCCGGAGCGGTCGCGGAGATCAGCGAGGAGTCGCTGGACCTGCGCTGGTTCCCGTACGAGGAGGTGGCGGCGGTGGCCGACGGCTCGGTCGTGCGGCTGCTGGAGGCGACCCGGGCGCGACTGGGAGCGTGACGTAGGGAAGGAAAGACGGCGGCCGAAGGAAAGGCGGCGGCCCCGGAGGTCCGGGGCCGCCCCTTGCGCATCAGTTCCAGGCGTTGTTCTGGTTCTGCGCGTGGGCGCCGTGCTGGCCCACGCCGAACTGCGCCGCGACGCCCTGCCCGAGCTGGGCGTTCTGCGGGGGCAGCACCTCGCTGGGCTGGACCAGCGCGAAGCCGGTGCCGAGGAAGCTGAGCTCCCAGCCCTCACCGGTGTTGCCGCGGCGCCGCCAGACACCCGTGGAGTGCGTCTGGGCCTGCATCTGCACGCGCAGCGAGGTGGACCAGGCGACGATGGCGTCCGCGTCGGCATTGACGTACTTGTCGGGGGTGACCTGCAGCATCAGCGGCTGCCCGGAGGTCATCAGGGCGACCTTGCCGCGGCCGGTGATGTTGAGCTGGTACTTGCCGGAGCCGGAGATCCCGTACTGGCTGTCCACCGCGATGACCTCGGTGTGCAGGGTGGAGTCCAGCGCCAGGACGTAGCTGCTGTCGACCGTGAGCCCGTCCTGGTCCACGTCCAGGACGTGGACGTACTGAGCCAGGTTGGCCAGGTAGACGGTGCCCTGCCCGGAGCAGCGCATCAGGTCGAGGCCCTCGCCGGTGCGGCTGCGGGCGCTGCGCTGCGTGGTGCTCTGGTACTCGCCGTCGAAGTCGATGATCCCCTGGTAGGCGACCATGGCGCCCTTGCGGGCGAGCACGTCGTCGGAGCCGCTCAGCGAGACCCGCAGCAACTGCGGGTTCTGGACGGTGTACCGGTCCTGGGACTGCGCCTCGGCGTGGGCGAAAAGTGCGCTCTGCATGATGTGTCCGCTCCCCCTCAGCCCCGGGTCCGGAGCCGGTCGGTGCTGTCCTCGCTGGGCTGTACGACGACGATGCCCTGGCCGGAGAAGGCCATCTGGTAGGCCTCCCCGCTGCCTCGGCCGATCATCGACGAGGCCTTGAAGCTGCGCTTGCCCTTGACCTTGAGGTTCGGCGACCAGGCGACGAGCGCGTCCGGGTCGACGTACGTCTCGTCCTCGCCGCGGCCGCAGTCGACCACGATGGGCGTTCCGCGCGAGGTGATCGCGACCCAGCCGGTGCCGGCGACCTGGACGTTGAACAGGCCCTGGCCGGCGAACTTGGCCATGCCCTTGACCCGCTCGACGCCCCACTGGAGGTGGGCGTCGAAGGCGAGCAGATTGGTGCCGTTGACGGAGAGGGCGTCGT
This sequence comes from Streptomyces sp. NPDC060028, assembly GCF_042736725.1. NCBI lineage: Bacteria > Bacillati > Actinomycetota > Actinomycetes > Kitasatosporales > Streptomycetaceae > Streptomyces > Streptomyces sp. NPDC060028. The sequence continues at coordinate 42,353 of NZ_JBHWVJ010000035.1, forward strand.
TGTCGAGGTTGATGACGACGACGTCGGCGCCGTAGTCGGCGAGGTAGAGCAGGCCGTCGCCGGTGCACTTCATCAGCGGGGCGCCCTCCCCGGTGAGCCACTGCGAGGCCATCTGGCGCACGGCCGGCGGGTTCGGCTCGTACTGGACGAAGCCCTCGTACGCGACCATCGAGCCGGTGCGGGCGAAGAGGTCCTGGCCGCTCTGCATGGCGACCTTGAGCATGGCCCGGCCGTGGTTCTCCATGCGGGCCGTGACGGGCGTGGGGGCGTAGCCCGCGAGCTGCTGGTTCATTGCGTTCATGACGGGCTCCCTCAGACCTCGTACGGCTGGACGACGATGAAGTTGCCGGGGGCGCCGCGGAACTGGAGGTTCACGGTCTCCCCGCTGTGGCCGGGGTAGGCGTTGCGGCGCAGCCGGACCTGGCTGGAAATGATCACCTGGGATGCGGCGGACCAGGCGACGATGGCGTTGCTGTCCGCGAAGGTGGTCGGGGTGACGGGCAGGACGACGGGGACGCCGTGCGTCTTGACGATCACCGTGCCGGAGCCCTGGAACAGCATGGTGAAGAGGGCGCCGCCCGGGATGCCGTGGCCCTCGATGCGCCGGACCTCGTGCTGGAGGGACTCGTCGAAGGCGAGGACGCTCTCCGCGGAGACGCAGATCCCGTCGCCCTGGAGCTCGATGGCGTGCAGGTGGGCGCCGTTCTCGGCGAGGAAGACCTGGCCGCGGCCGGTGCAGCGCATCAGCTGCATCTCCTGGCCGGTGGCGTTGCCGACGATGCGGCCGGCGAAGCCCGCGCCCTTGTAGCTGAAGTCGACCTTGCCCTGGTAGAGGACCATGCTGCCCTGGCGGGCCAGGACGGGCTGGCCGCCCATCGACAGGTCGACCCGCATGAGCTGCTGGTTCTGCGGGGTCCAGCGGGCGCCCGTGGGGGCTTCCTTGTACGGCTGGAGGGCCGCGGCGAGGCCGGCGCCCGCCTGCGGGAACGGGGCGCCGGGCTGCTGGGCGTACGGGGGCGGCTGCTGGCCGGGGACCTGGCCCGGGACCTGGCCGTACGCGGGTGGCTGCTGCCCGTAGGGCGCGGGGGCCGGCGCGGGGGGCGGGACCTGGCCGTACGAGGGCTGCGGGACCTGGCCGTAGGGGGCCGGGGCCGGCGGGACCAGCGGTGCGGCCATGGTCGGGGCCGCGTGGACGGGCTGCTGGTACGGCGCGGGGGCCGGGGCGGGCGGCGGGGCGGGGGCCGGGACCGGGGCGCCGAACGACGGCGCGGGGGCCGGGTTCTGCGCGGGCGCGGGGGCCGCGGCGGGTGCGCCGAAGGTCGGCGGGGCGAACCCGGGCGTCGCGGCGGCGGCCTGCGGCGGGACCTGCGGATCGGGCTGCTGCTCCTCGGCGACCTCGCCGCCGAAGTTCTTCAGCAGCGCGGAGAGCCCGCCGTCGAAGCCCTGGCCGACGGCGGCGAAGCGCCACACGTCCTTGAGGTAGAAGTCACCGATCATCAGGGCGCGCTCGGTGGTGAACTCGGCGCCGGTGAAGGCGTACCGCACGACCTCCTCGCCGCCCGCGACGATCCGGATGTAGCCGGGTCCGATCTGCGACATCTGGCCGCCGCCGTCGATGGAGGCGGCGAAGGAGAGCTTGTGGATGCCCGCCGGAACGCGGTCCAGGGTCACCCGGAAGGATTCGGTGTCACCGGCCTGCGCGCCGAGCTGCTGAATGGACTCTTCCGGCGACTTCGGCTGGTTGTAGAAGACGAAGTAGCGGTCGTCCGACAGCTGCTCGTTCGCGTCGAGGCCGAAGCAGCTGATGTCGATGGCGAGTCCGGGGCCGGCGATCTGGATGCCCACGTACAGGTCCGTGCCCGCCGTCAGATCACTGATCTTGGCCTTGTGACCGCGTTGGAATTCCCTGCCCATACGTAACGACCGTCCCCCATCCCGACTGTGAATGCGTGGCGCTCAGGCTAGCCGCAACTGCCGACATCCGGCCAAGTCGGTACCGACCCGGGACATTTCACGGTGTGCGACATCCCGGCCATTCCCGGTGCATTCCCGGCCTATTCGTCGCGCGCGGCCGGCACCTTCGGCAGTCGCTCGGCGGCGACGACTCCCTCCAGGTAGCCGCGGGCGCGCTCGGTGCGCGGATACGCCTCCAGCAGCTGCCAGAAACGGGGGCCGTGGCCGGGCACGAGGAGGTGGGCCAGCTCGTGCAGCAGCACGTAGTCGACCACGTATTCGGGCATGCCCTGGAGGCGGTGCGAGAGCCGGATGCTGCCCTCGGCGGGGGTGCAGGAGCCCCAGCGGGTGTTCTGGTTGGTGACCCAGCGGACGGTTCGGGGGCGGGCGCGGCCGCTGAAGTACTGGTCGGACAAACGCTCGGCGCGCTCGGTGAGTTCCGCGTCCCCGAGGGTGCGCCTGCTCTCCTGGGCGGCCAGTTTGTCGAGCATCACGCCCACCCAGCGCTGTTCCTCCGCCTCGGACATCCGGGCAGGGATGAGGACGACCGTACGGTCACCCTCACGGTAGGCGGATACGGTCCTGCGGCGGCGCGCGCTCCGGCGGACTTCGACGGCGCGCTGCAATGGATCGGCGGACACGCCACGACGGTACCCGGTCGCCGTGGCCGAAGTCCCGCCCGTCCGGGGTTCGAACGAGATCGATTCGTGGTCGGCGCACCGAACGCACCCTTTCTCCATCTCATATGCCTAATACCTCTCACCTGTGGACAAATTCCTGCGGGCCATTCGGCGGGCGGGCAATGTTGCGGAAGAGCGGACAGGAATGCGGTGGCGGTAAGCGAATCGAGGAGGACGGCCATGTATCCGAAGGTGAAGCCCGCACTGGCGCGGGCCTGGCGGGATCTGGAGACGGTGCAGTTCGGGGTGACGCCCGCCCACGCGGTGGTGCTCGGTCCGGTGGACACCGCGACGGGCGCCCTCATCGACCGGATCGACGGGACGCGGGGCATGGAGCTGCTGCGGGCGGAGGGCGGCGCGATGGGGCTGCCCGAGGGCCGGGTGGACGGGCTGGTGCGGGGCCTGGCCGCGGCCGGGCTGCTCGATGACGCCACCGCGGGCGGGCCCCGGGCCCAGGCGGTCCGGTCACGGCCGGGGACCCTGGAGCGGCTGGAGCCGGACCTGGGCTCGCTGTCCCTGGTCCACCGCGAACCGGGCGGGGACTTACGGGGAGTCGCGGCCCGGCGTGGGATACGGGTCCAGGTGCGCGGGAGCGGCCGGGTGGGCGGGGTGATCGCCGCGGTCCTGGCGGGGGCGGGCGTGGGCCGGGTCGAGGTGCTCGACGGGGGCCGGGTGGAGCCGGCCGATGTCGCGCCGGGCGGGATGGCGCCCGGGAGCGTGGGCCGGCTGCGGGCGGAGGCCGCGCGGAGCGTGGTGCGCGAGGCGGCCCCGGGGCGCGGCCCCCGGGCCGGGGAGAGCGGCGGCCCTGAGCCCGGATTGGCCCTGGTGGTGGTCGCGCCCCGGGACGGGCTGCAGTCCTGGGCCCCCGATCCGCAGTCCGCGGCCGACTGGGTCACCACCGGCACCCCGCACCTGTACGCGGGGGTGCTGGAGGGGACCGGGCTGGTGGGACCCCTGGTGCTGCCCGGGGCCACGGCGTGCGCGGGGTGCATGGAGCGCGACCGGGTGGCGCGGGACCCGGCCTGGCCGCGGATGCTGGTCCAGTGGCGCTCGGCCCACCGCCGCCGGGCGGCCGCCGCCTGCGACCTGGGGCTGGCCACGGCGGTGGCCGGGCTGGCCGCGGCCCATGCGCTGTCCTTCCTCGACGGTGAACTGCCCGCCTCCACGGGCGCCCGGTGGGAGGCCGCACTGCCCACCCTGCACTGGCAGCCCACCCCGGTCCGTGCGCATCCCGACTGCCCCTGCGGCGCGGACGCCCGGGCCGAGCCGGTGGGGGTGGCCGCGGCAGCGGGCTCGGACCCGCCGGGAGGGCCATGACAGGATGCTTTTTGGCCGAGGGGTCACCTTGGGGCCGGCCCGAACCGCCGCTCGCGGCGCAGCTGTCTGGGAATTGGAGGGGCGTATGTCTGATCTTCCCCGGAAGGCGGTCACCCGTACCGTCAAGCTGGCCGCGCTGCCGCTCGGCATCGCAGGTCGGGCCACGTGGGGGCTGGGCAAGCGGATCGGGGGCAAGTCCGCGGAGATCGTGGCGCGCGAGCTCCAGCAGCGCACCGCGGAGCAGTTGTTCCGCACGCTCGGGGAGCTGAAGGGCGGTGCCATGAAATTCGGGCAGGCGCTCTCGGTCTTCGAGTCGGCCCTGCCCGAGGAGGTCGCCGGACCGTACCGGGCGGCGCTGACCAAGCTTCAGGAGGCGGCCCCGCCGCTGCCGGCGGCGACGGTGCACCGGGTGCTGGCCGAGCGGCTGGGCGCTGACTGGCGGGATCTGTTCGAGGAATTCGAGGACAAGCCGGCCGCGGCGGCCTCGATCGGGCAGGTGCACCGGGCGGTGTGGCACGACGGCCGCGAGGTGGCGGTCAAGGTCCAGTACCCGGGGGCCGGTGAGGCGCTGCTCTCGGACCTGAAGCAGTTGAGCCGGTTCGCGGGGCTGTTGGGGCCGCTGATACCCGGTATGGACATCAAGCCGCTCATCACGGAGTTGCGCGACCGGGTTTCCGAGGAGCTCGACTACGAGTTGGAAGCCGAGGCGCAGCGGACCCACGCGGACGCGTTCGAGGGCGACGAGGACGTGGTCGTGCCGGACGTCGTGCACCAGGGCGACCAGGTGCTGGTGACGGAGTGGATGGAGGGGACCCCGCTGTCGGAGGTCATAGCCGACGGCAGCCAGGAGGAGCGCGACCGCGCCGGACAGTTGCTGGCCCGGTTCCTCTTCTCCGGTCCCGCCCGCACCGGGCTGCTGCATGCCGATACGCACCCGGGCAACTTCCGGCTCATATCGGGGGCGGACGGCCGGATGCGGCTGGGGGTGCTGGACTTCGGCACGGTGGACCGGCTGCCCGGCGGCTGGCCCAAGCCCATCGGCAGGTCACTGCGGATGACGCTGGACGGTGACGCCGAGGGGGTCTACGGGCACCTGTGCGCCGAGGGGTTCGTGAAGAAGTCCATCGAACTCGACCCCGAGGCAGTACTGGACTACCTCAGGCCCATCATCGAGCCCGCCGAGGCGGAGGAGTTCACCTTCACGCGGCCGTGGCTGCGCGGCCAGGCGGCGCGGATCGCCGATCCGCGCTCCCCCGCCCACCAGTTGGGCCGGCAGATCAACCTGCCGCCCTCGTACCTGCTGATCCACCGGGTGACGCTGAGCACGATCGGTGTGCTGTGCCAGCTGGGCGCGACGGTTCGCCTCCGGGACGAACTGGAGTCCTGGCTCCCGGGGTTCCTGGCGCAGGACTAGATCACCACCAGCTGGAGTCGAGGCGGCCCTCGATGGCCCGGATGTTGGCCCGGGCGCAGTCGTGGCAGAAGTAGTGCCTGCTGCCGTTCTCCATGGAGCAGGTCCAGGTGGGCGGGGCGCCGTCCGGGGACTGGGCGCCGCAGCGGGCGCAGACGACGGGCCCGGCCTCGGGGCCCGGCGCGGCGGGGTGGGGATTCGGCTGGTCCACCTCCAGACGATATCCCCGCAGAGCCGGGCAAGGCTCCGCAACGCACCGGGGGGACCGGTCCGTTCGGACCGGTCCCCCCGGGAGTTGGTTCCTGAGCCTTCTTCCGCTCTCAGTGCATGACGGCCATGGCCAGCGCTCGCCGGGCGCGCATGGAGACGCGCTCGGCTCGCCGCTGCATGCGCCGGGCGGCGACCAGACGCAGGGCGTGACGCTCGGCGTCCGCCTCACGCATGCGGTCGTCCATATGGGCACGAGCCAGGGCTTCTGGGATGAGTTGCATTTCGCGGGTCCTGTTCTGACGCGAGGTGATCGCGCCGGCGGTGATGAAGTCTGCGGTGGCGGCGCCGTGCGGCTGCTCGCTCGTGGTGGCGTAGGGGGACATGAGGGCCTGCTTCAGGGGGTCGTGCGTCAGGGGGCGGTCGATGGTTCCGTGGGCGGTCATGCCGCTGCAACCGGGTTCTTGCGCGGACGGCCACGGGGCCGCTTGCGGGCTACGACGACGCCCTGGACGAAGAGCTCCCCACCCCAGACGCCCCAGGGCTCGCGGCGCTCGAGCGCACCGGCGAGGCAGGCCTCGACCAGCGGGCAGGTGCCGCAGAGGGACTTGGCGTACTCGACGTCCGCCGGGGACTCCGCGAAGAAGACCTCCGGGTCGTAGGTACGGCAGGCGACGGGGACGCCGAGGTTCTCGATGGCGTCGTCGAGCGCGGTGAGCGCGGTGAGCGGGGTCAAGGTGGAGTCCTCCGGGGCGGGGGGCGAGATCTTTTGGGTCTGGGTTACGGACGGGGCGTGCGCTTCGAGTTGCACGGTGGTTTCTTCCTCGTCTTGGTCGACTGGTCGTACCGGCCGGTTGGCCGGGGTCGGCTGGTACCTGTTCTGCCAGTCCCGAGGCCCCTTCGCTCCGTCGTCCCCGTTCGGGGACAAACAGAAGGGCCGCGGATCCCGGGTGGGGTTCCGCGGCCCTGAAGGCGCCGGCCTGATCGTCAGATCAGGCTGGATCACTCCAGGGTTCGAGCCCGCGGAAGGCCCACATCAGGTGGTGCTGCTGCTTCTTCGTCTGCTTCGTCTGGGATCCGGCACCGGCTGCGGCGGCGAAGCCATAGGCGCCATGCGCCTTTGCTTCCGCTGCCAGTACTGCCACCGGTGCCTGGGTCGGTCGCTCATTGCGCTCACTGACGAGCAGCGCGGCGGGCGCGGCCGTCAGGGCGGGGCTGTCGACGGAAATCGTGGACAGACCGGTACCCAGGAGCGGAAGGAGCGAGGAGGAGCCGAGCGTGCAGGAAGCGGCAACCGAGCGATCGGTCATTTTGGTGAAGGTCTTGAAGCTGGTCACTGGTTTCGCCTCCTCTCGGCGTCTCGGGGACTCGGCCCGAAGGCGAGTCCCATGCGTATTCGGATAAGTACAGCACGGATCCAGGGCTTCGGAGAAGCCACCGTTTCCGTTGCTAAGAACCTATGGGTCTTCGCTGGGCATGTGCAAACTATTTTTCCGACGAGTTTCTACGCGTCGTCAGAATCTGCGGCCTCGGGGCCCCGACCTGCGCAGATGGCCAGCACGTCGACTCCGTACCGCTCAAGCTTGCGGCCACCCACTCCGGAGATCATCGAGAGCTCGCCCTCCTCGGCGGGCGCGGCCTCCGCGATCGCCGTCAGGGTCTTGTCGGTGAAGACGCAGTACGCGGGCAGCCCCTGCTCCTTCGCCTGGGCCGCGCGCCAGTCCCGCAGCCGCTCGTAGAGGCCCTCGTCCATGTCGGACGGGCAGTCCTCGCAGCGCATCAGCTTGAGCTCGCCGGCCTCGGTCAGGGTCTTGCCGCAGACCCGGCACAGCACCGGGCCGCGGCGGCCGCGCTTGCGGGCGCCGCGCTCGATCATGCCGTCCGCCCGGGTGCCCGGGGCCGCGGAGCCCGGCCGCAGGCCGTTCAGGAAGCGGCTGGGGCGTCGGGAGGCCCGGCCGCCCGGAGCGCGGGAGAGGGCCCAGGAGAGCGTCAGGTGCAGCCGCGCCCGGGTGACGCCGACGTAGAGCAGCCGGCGCTCCTCCTCCACCTGCTCGTCGGTCTTGGCGTAGGTGATCGGCATCATGCCGTCGGTGAGGCCCACGAGGAACACGGAGTCCCACTCCAGGCCCTTCGCGGCGTGCAGGGAGGCGAGGGTGACGCCCTGGACGGTCGGCGCGTGCTGGGCGGCCTTGCGCTCGTCGAGCTCGACGGTGAGGTCCGCGAGGGTGGCGCCGGGCCGGCTGCGGGCGAAGTCCTCCGCGAGCCGGACCAGTGCGGCCAGGGATTCCCACTGGTCGCGGACCGCGCCGGAGCCGGCCGGCGGCTGGCTGGTCCAGCCGGTGGAGCTGAGCACGGCCCGGACCTGGGAGCCGAGCTCCACGATGTCGTCGAGCAGCGGGTCGTTCCCGCCGGAGCGGGCGGCCCCGCGCAGGGCGAGGATCGCCTTCTGCACTTCGCCCCGCTCGAAGAACCGCTCGGCTCCGCGCAGCTGGTACGGGACTCCGGCGTCGGCGAGGGCCTGCTCGTAGACCTCGGACTGGGCGTTGATGCGGTAGAGCACCGCGATCTCGCCCGCCGGGACGCCCGCGGCGATCAGGTCCCGGATCCGGCCGGCGACGCCCTCGGCCTCGGCGGGCTCGTCGGGGTACTCGGCGTAGACGGGGTCGGGTCCGGTCTCGCGCTGGGAGATCAGCTCCAGGCGGTGTTCGGCGGCGCGGCCCTTGGCCTGGTTCAGCAGCCCGTTGGCGAGGTGGACCACCTGGGGGGTGGAGCGGTAGTCGCGGATCAGCTTGACCAGGGTGGCCTGCGGGTAGCGGGTGCGGAAGTTCAGCAGGTGGTCGGGGGTGGCGCCGGTGAAGGAGTAGATCGTCTGGCTGGCGTCGCCGACGACGCAGAGGCTGTCGCGCTCGCCGAGCCAGAGGTCCAGCAGCCGCTGCTGGAGCGGGCTGACGTCCTGGTACTCGTCGACCACGAAGTGCTGGTACTGGGTGCGGATCTGCTCGGCGATGTCGTGGCGGTCCTGGAGGATGCCGACGGTGAGGAGCAGCACGTCCTCGAAGTCGATCATGCCGCGGTCGCGCTTGAGCTGCTCGTACGTCCCGTAGATCTGGGCGATCTCGGCCGTGTCCCGGGGAGCCTCGCGGCCGGCCTTGCGGGCGGCCGCCGGGTAGTCGGAGGGCACGGTCTGGGTGACCTTGGCCCATTCGATCTCGCCGGTGACGTCGCGCAGCTCGTTACGGTCGAGCCGGATGCGACAGCGCGAGCCGGCCTCGGCGACGAACTGGATCTTGCGTTCCAGCAGCCGGGGCACCTCCCCGCCGACCGCCTTGGGCCAGAAGTACTGGAGCTGGCGCAGCGCCGCCGAGTGGAAGGTGCGGGCCTGGACCCCGCCCGCGCCCAGCTGGCGCAGGCGTCCGCGCATCTCGCCAGCGGCGCGGTTGGTGAAGGTGACCGCCAGCACGCTGGCCGGCATGAGCTGGCCGGACCGGACTCCGTAGGCGATGCGGTGGGTGATCGCCCGGGTCTTGCCCGTCCCGGCGCCGGCGAGCACGCACACCGGCCCGCGCAGGGTCGTCGCGACCTCGCGCTGCTCCGGGTCGAGGCCCAGGAGCACCGCGTCGGCCGAGTCGGCGTCGGCAGTGAAGGATGGGGAGTGCGTTGCTGCTGTCACCCCGCCATGCTGCCAGGTCTCGTGAGCCGGGCGGGAACCTCGTCCACAGGCCGCCTGCATTCGTCGTACTTACGGGACGGGAATGGCGGCGCGCTCCCGTACGTTCGAGTACTCGGACCACCGACGCCCCACGAAGGAGAGCGCAGCATGCAGGACACGGGCACCGTCACGATGTACAGCACGACCTGGTGCGGCTACTGCCGCCGGCTGAAGACCCAGCTGGACCGGGAAGGCATCGCGTACAACGAGATCAACATCGAGCTCGACCCGGCGTCCGCGGCATTCGTGGAGAAGGCGAACGGCGGCAACCAGACCGTTCCCACCGTGCTCGTGAAGTCCGCCGCCGGCAGCGAGTCCGTGATGACGAACCCGAGCCTGGCCCAGGTCAAGCAGGCCCTCGCCGTCTGACCGCGGCCCACGAGAGCACCAGAAAGGCCCCCGCCGTGACGGCGGGGGCCTTCTGCTGTGACGGGTGTGACCGGCGCAACCTGTGTGACAAGCGTTACGCCGTCGGCCGCGGCAGCGGCTCGCCGTACCAGAGCTCGACCAGACGGGCCGCGATGGAGATGCCGCCCGCCGGGGGCAGCACCTCGCCCGCCTCGATCGCCGCGCGCAGGTCCTCGCGGGAGAACCAGCGGGCCTCCTCGATCTCCTCGCCGTCGACCGTGATCTCCGAGGTGACGGCCCGGGCGGTGAAGCCGAGCATCAGGCTGTACGGGAACGGCCAGGGCTGGCTGGCGACGTACTCGACCTCGCCGACCTTGACGCCCGCCTCCTCCCACACCTCGCGGATCACGGACTGCTCGATCGACTCGCCCGGCTCCACGAAGCCCGCGAGGGTCGAGAAGCGCCCCTCCGGCCAGTGCACCTGGCGGCCCAGCAGCGCGCGGTCGTGCTCGTCGGTGACCAGCATGATCACGGCCGGGTCGGTGCGCGGGTAGTGCTCCGCCCCGCAGCCCGGGCAGCGCCGGATGTGCCCGGCGGCCGCGACCACCGTGCGCTCGCCGCAGCGGGAGCAGAAACGGTGCATCCGCTGCCAGTTCTCCAGCGCGACCGCGTGCACCATCAGCCCTGCGTCGCGGTGGGAGAGCAGGAGCCCGGCCTCGCGCAGGCCGGCCGCACGTGCCGACTGGTCCATGCGGCCCGGCAGCGAGTCCTTCTGCAGCGCGAAGTACCGTACGCCGTCCTCGTCGGTGCCCAGGAAGTAGCGGTGCGTCTCGGTGACGGGCGCCTCGAAGGCCGGGGTCATCACGATGCCCGTGCCGCCGTCGGGGGTGTCGTCGATCAGGACCTGGCCGCCGGAGACGACGAACACGCGGGTCGTCGGGTGGCTCCAGGCGGCGGCGAGCCAGGCCTCGTCGAGACGGTGGTGCGCGGCGCGGTCGATGCCGCTGGCCGCGGCAAGCGAGATCGGGCGCTCGGTATGGGTGCTCACGTTACTTTCCAACTCCCCCGGTGGTGGGACAGGCAGGCTCGGTAAGACGGGTGCGGGTGCGGGCGTGGGTGTGCGCGTCAGGCGGGTGTCCAGTGGGCGGCCAGGTCGCCCCAGAGGTACGCGGTCGTCTCGACGCCCTTGAGCAGGAGGTCGAGCTCCACCTTCTCGTTCGGCGAGTGCCAGCCGTCCGAGGGCACGGAGATGCCCAGGAAGAGGACCGGCGCGGCCAGCACGTCCTGGAGGTCCGCGGCCGGCCCGGAGCCGCCCTCGCGGGTGAAGCGGACCTTCTGGCCGAAGGCGCGACCCATGGCCCGTACGACGGACTGCAGCGCCGGGTGGTCCAGCGGCGTCAGGCACGGGCGGGTCGGGGCGCCGAAGGTGACGGAGTGCCGGATTCCGGCCGGGATCCGCGCGTCGACCCAGTCCCTGACGGCGGCCTCGACCTCGTACGGGTCCTGCCCGGACACCAGGCGGAACGACAGCTTCAGGTGCGCGGAGGCGGGCACGATGGTCTTGCCGCCGGGGCCTTGGTAGCCGCCGCCGATGCCGTTGACCTCGGCCGTCGGGCGGGCCCAGACGCGCTCCAGGGTGGAGTAGCCGGCCTCGCCGGCCGCCGCGTGGGACTTGGCCGTACGGAGCCACTCGGACTCGTCGAACGGCAGCTCGGCGATCAGCGCCCGCTCCTCGTCGGTGAGCTCGGCGATGTTGTCGTAGAAGCCGGGGATCGTGACCCGCTCGTCGGCGTCGTGCAGGGCCGCGACGAGCCGGGCGGCGACGGTGGCCGGGTTGGGCACGGCGCCGCCGAAGGCACCCGAGTGGATGTCCTGGTCGGGTCCGTGCAGATCGATCTCGCAGTCGGCCACGCCGCGCATGCCGGTACAGACGGTCGGGGTGGTCTCGGACCACATGCCGGTGTCGGAGACGATCACGATGTCGGCGGCGAGCTCGTCCGCGCGGTCCTCGACGAGGGCGCGGAAGTGGGGGGAGCCGGACTCCTCCTCGCCCTCGATGAGGAGCTTGAGGTTCACGGCGGGGGCACCGGCGCCGGTGGCCGCCAGGTGCGCCCGTACGCCCAGGGTGTGGAAGAACACCTGGCCCTTGTCGTCGGCTGCGCCGCGCCCGTACATCCGGCCGTCCTTGACGACCGGCTCGAACGGGTCGGTGTGCCAGCCGTCGCCGAGGGCGGCGGGCTGCACGTCGTGGTGCCCGTAGACGAGGACCGTGGGGGCGGCGGGATCCTCGGCGGGCCAGTGCGCGAAGACGGCCGGGGCGCCGGCGGTCTGCCAGACCTCGGTCACCGGGAAGCCGGTCTCCTTGAGCTTCCCGGCGAGCCAGTCGGCGCTGCGGCGTACGTCGTCGGCGTGCTCGGGCTGGGCCGAGACGGACGGGATGCGCAGCCAGTCGGCGAGGTCCTCCAGGAACGCGGCGCGGTGGCTGTCGATGTACGTGCGGACCACGCTGTCCGCCGGGGAGTCGCTCATGCCCACGAGCCTAGCCGTCCGTCTGCCGGGCACTTTCCGTGCCCGATTCGCCTTGGAGGATCCGCTCAAGGCGGGCCCGGTCGGGGAGGTCGCGGGGGCGGATGACGCGGCCGCTGCGGACATGGAGGAAGGCGGCGGTGACCCGGTCGAGGGGCGTGCCGGTGGCTTCCGCCCAGGCCAGGCGGTAGACGGCGAGCTGGAGGGGATCGGCTTCGGTGGTGCGGCCGGTCTTCCAGTCGACGATCTCGTACGAGTCGCCGCCGGTGTCGCCGGTGTCATCGGTGTGCTTGTACACCGCGTCGATCCGGCCACGGATCACGCGGCCGGCGAGGGTCAGCTGGACCGGAGCCTCCATGCGGTACGGGGGCCGGTCGGCGTACGGGCTGCGCTCGAAGGCGGCCTTGAGGGAGTCGAGGTCGGCCTCGTCGGCGATCTCCTGGTCGGAGCCGGGGAGCTCGGTGGCGGGGTCGAGGACGTCGAGGAGGGGCAGGGGGAGCTCGTCGAAGCGGGACTCGACCCAGGCGTGGAAGCGCGTGCCCTGGCGCGCCGCGGGTTGCGGGGGTTTGGGCATGGGGCGGGCGAGGTCGCGTACGAAGCCCTGCTCGTCCGCGGCGAGCCGCAGCAACTGGCTGGCGGAGAGGGAGGCGGGCAGCTCGACGTCGCGCACCGCCCGGCGGGCGCGGCGGAGCTCGCCCTCGAGGGCGTCGAGGTCCCGGTCCCACGAGGCGACGGCCCGGGCCTCCTCGGGGCTGAGCCCGTCGCCCCCGGCGGGGGCCCAGCCGTCGGCCTCCGGCCACAGGTCCTCGCCGTCCGGGGCGGCGGGCGCGGCCCGGCTCTCCTCGGGCTCCGGCCACGGCTCCTCGCCGCCGTCGGCCTCCGGCTCCGGGCCGTCGGTGTCCGGTGCGGCGGTGTCGTCCGGCCAGGGGTCCTCGCAGTGCGGGGGCCAGAGGTAGGGATCGGCCGGGTCCGGGGCCGCGTCCGCGTCCCGGGGCGGGCTCGCCAGGTGGGACTCGACCAGCGCGGCCGCCGCGCGGCGCAGGGCCAGGGAGTTTTGGTCCAGGGGGAGCGGCCAGGAGTGGTCCCGGCCCGCGGCGGCGGCGAGGGCCGGGTTCTGCGCGTCGGGGGCCGGGGCCTCGGCCCAGGCTTCGATCTCGCCGTGGCCCGCGGCGCAGTGCGCGTACAGCGCGTCCAGGAAGGCGGACGGCCCGCGGCGCTTCTTCTGGGTCGGACCCCACCAGTGGCCCGAGGCCAGCAGCAGGGAACGCGGGCGCGTGAAGGTCACGTACCCGAGGCGCAGTTCCTCCGTGGCCTTGTGGTCCTTCAGGGCCGTCTTGAAGGACTTCAGCCCCGCCGAGGTCCACGCGGGATCCCCCGGAAGGGTCGCCGCGTCGCCGCGCAGCCCGTACGGCAGGACCTTCGCGTACGAGGTCCAGGCCTCCGGCGCCTTCTCCTTCGGGAACGCGCCCGCGCACAGGTCCGGGACCACGACCACGTCCCACTCCAGCCCCTTGGACTTGTGGGCCGTGAGCACCTTGACCGTGTTCTCCCCGCCGGGCAGCGCGTGGTCGAGGCCCTTCTCGTACTGGGCGGCCGTGCGCAGGAAGGCCAGGAAGGCCAGCAACGACGCCTCCCCGTCCAGCGCGGCGAAGCCGGCCGCCACGTCCAGGAAGCCCGAGAGGGTCTCCCGGCGGCGGGCCGCCAGCGCGTGCGGGGACGCGGACAGTTCGACCTCGAGACCCGTCGTGGACAGGACCCGGTGCAGGACGTCCATCAGCGGATCCGCGAGCGAGCGCCGCAGGTCGCGCAGCTCCTGCGCCAGGTGTGCGAAGCGGACCCGGGCGTCGGCGGAGAAGGGCAGGTGGTCGTCCGGGGCGGACCCGCCGTCCAGGAACGTCTCCAGCGCGTCGGCCAGCGACACGATCTCCGCGGGGTCCACGCCCTCCACCGCCGCCGCGAGGCGGTCGTCCGGGTCGTCCCCCGAGGCGGGCGCGCGGCCGACCAGCAGCCGGGCGCGGCGGCCCAGCAGCGCCAGGTCCCGGGCGCCGATCCGCCACCGCGGGCCGATGAGCAGGCGTACCAGGGAGGCATTGGCCCCGGGGTCCTGGAGGACCTCGCAGACGGCGACCAGGTCCGCGACCTCGGGGAGGTGGAGCAGGCCGGAGAGCCCGACGACCTCGACGGGCACGTCCCGGTCCACCAGTACCGCCTGGATCCGCGCGAAGTCCCCCGCCGAGCGGCACAGCACGGCGATCTCGCGCGGCTCCGTGCCCGTACGGACGAGGTGCGCGACGGAGTCGCCGAGCCAGTCGAGCTCCTCGGCGTGGGTCTCCAGCAGGGCGCAGCGGACCTGCCCGTCGTACTCGGCGCCGGGCGCGGGCCGCAGCGCCTCGACGCCCTCGTGCATCGAGCGCAGCGGGGCGGCGAGTTCGTTGGCGAGGTCGAGCAGGCGGCCGCCGCTGCGCCGGTTCTCGCTCAGCGAGTAGCGGGTGGCGGGGCGGTCGTCGGCGTGCCGGAAGTGCACGGGGAAGTCGTCGAGATTGGCCACCGAGGCCCCGCGCCAGCCGTAGATCGCCTGGCAGGGGTCGCCGACGGCGGTCACGGCGTGGCCGGTCCCCCCGCCGAAGAGGCCGGACAGCAGCAGCCGCTGCGCCACCGAGGTGTCCTGGTACTCGTCGAGCAGCACCACGCGGAATTCCTCGCGCAGCAGCGCCCCCACTTCGGGGCGGGTGGTGGCGAGCCGCGCCGAGAGGGCTATCTGGTCGCTGAAGTCGAGCAGGTCGCGGGAGCGTTTGGCGGTGCGGTAGCGCTCGGTCAGCTCCAGCAGCTCGAGGCGGCCGCGCACCGCCTCGGGGACCTTGCGCAGGTCTTCGTTGCCGAGGTGGGTGTCGGCGAGCGTGGCGAGGAGCCCGGTGTCGTACGCGCGCAGGGTGGCAGGCTCGACCAGGTGCTCGGACAGTTCGGCATCGAGCGCGAGGAGGTCGCTGACCAGGTCGGGGACGGATTTCGTGAGGGCCGGGTACGGGCCGGGGGCTTCGCGCAGCACCTTCGCGGCGAGCTGGAAGCGGGTGGCGTCGGCGAGCAGCCGGGCGCTGGGCTCCAAGCCGATGCGCAGGCCGTGGTCCTTGAGGAGCTGCCCGGCGAAGGCGTGGTACGTGGAGATGCGCGGCTCGCCGCCGGCCGCGTCGGCCTCGGCCGGGGAGGGGTCCGGGTCGCTGATGCCGGCCCGCGCGAGGGCCTTGCGTACGCGCTCGGCGAGCTCGCCCGCGGCCTTGTTGGTGAAGGTCAGGCCGAGGACCTGCTCGGGCGCGACCGCGCCGGTGCCCACCAGCCAGACCACTCGGGCGGCCATGACGGTGGTCTTGCCGGAGCCGGCGCCCGCCACGATGACCTGGGGGGCGGCCGGGGCGGTGACGCAGGCCATCTGTTCGGGCGTGAAAGGGATGCCGAGGAGCTCCTTGAGCTGCTCGGGGTCGGTGAGGACGGACGGACGCGCGGACACGTAAAGAGGCTAGCCGCCCCCGCTGACAGCCCCGACCGTCCTGCTCACTCCACCGTCTGGCGGCCTTCCGGGCGGGCGCTGCACGAGCTGCGGAAGGAGCAGTGGTCGCAGTGCTTGCCGGTGGCGGGCGCGAAGCGCTCGTCGAGGACGCGTCCGGCGGCGGTGGCCAGGAGCTCGCCGACCCACTCCCCGGCCAGGGGCTCCTGGGCCTGGATCTTCGCCGCCGTGTCGCCGCCGTCGCGCTGGGCGGCGCCCTGGCGGAGCTGGACGAGCTCGGCGCCGCCCGGTTCGGGGCGCAGGCCGTCGAAGGCCTCGTCGACGGCGCCCTCGCGTACGGCGAGCTGGTAGACGGCGAGCTGGGGGTGGCGGGCGACCTCGTCGCGGGTGGGGGCGGACTTGCCGGTCTTGAAGTCGACGACGTACGCCCGCCCGTGCGGGTCCGCCTCGACCCGGTCCATGGAGCCCCGGATGCGCACGGCGTACTCGCCCGCTTCGAGCGTGACGTCGAAGTCGTGCTCGGTGGCCACGGCGGCGCGGCCGCCGCGGTCGGTGGTGTGCCAGCGCAGGAAGCGTGCCAGGGCGGCGCGGGCGTTGTCCTTCTCCTGGCGGGACTTCCAGGGCGCGTCGAAGGCGAGGGAGTCCCAGACCGAGTCGAGGCGCTCCATCAGCACGGCGAGGTCGGCGGGGGTGCGGCCGGAGGCGACCTCGTCGGCGAGGACGTGGACGACGTTGCCGAAGCCCTGGGCGGCGGTGGAGGGGGTGTCGGCCTTGACCTCGCGGCCCAGGAACCACTGGAGGGAGCAGGTGTTGGCGAGCTGGTCCAGGGCGCTGCCGGAGAGGGCGACGGGCCGCTCGCGGTCGCGCAGCGGGACGCTGCTGCGGGTGGGCTCGTACAGGCCCCACCAGCGCTGCGGGTGCGCGGCGGGCACCAAGGGGCGGTCCTCGTCGTCGGTGAGCACGGCGAGGCGGGCGAGGCGCCGGGCGGCGGCGTCGCGCAGGGCGGGCGGGGCGGCGGGGTCGACGGTGGTGGCGCGGAGCTCGGCGACGAGCGCGGGGACGGCGAGGGGGCGGCGGGGGCGGCCGGTGACGTCCTTGGGGGTGACGCCGAGCTCGGAGAGGAAGCGGGAGGGCTGGTCGCCGTCGTCGGCGGGGGCCTTGACGGCGGTGACGACGAGGCGGTGGCGGGCGCGGGTGGCGGCGACGTAGAAGAGCCTGCGCTCTTCCGCCAGGAGCGCGCCGGGGGTGAGGGGCTCGGCGAGGCCGCCCTGGCCGATGCGGTCGGCTTCGAGGAGGGAACCGCGGCGGCGCAGGTCGGGCCACAGCCCGTCCTGTACGCCGGCGACGACGACGAGGGACCACTCCAGGCCCTTCGAGCGGTGGGCGGTCATGAGCCGGACGGTGTCGGAGCGGGTGGCGCGGGTGGTGAGGGTGTCGGCGGCGATGTCCTCGGCCTCGAGCTGTTCGAGGAAGTTGAGGGCGCCGCGGCCGCCGGTACGTTCCTCCGCGCGGGCGGCGGTGTCGAAGAGCGCGCAGACCGCGTCGAGGTCGCGGTCGGCGTTGCGGCCGGCGGCGCCGCCGCGGCGGGAGCCGCGCTCCAGGCGCTGCGGCCAGGGGGTGCCGTCCCAGAGGGTCCAGAGGGCCTCTTCGGCGGTGCCGCCGCCCTGGAGGAGCTCGCGGGCCTTGCGCAGGAGCAGGCCGAGGCGTTGCGCTCCGCGGGCGTAGGCGGGGTCGTGCGCGACGAGCCGCTCGGGTTCGGCGAGGGCGCGGGCGAGCAGTACGTCGGAGGGCGCGGGCGTCCTGACCCCGGCGGCCCGCTCCTCGTCGCGCAGCGCCCGCCCGAGCCGCCGCAGATCGGCGGCGTCCATCCCGCCGAGCGGCGACGCGAGCAGCGCGAGCGCCGCCTCGACCCCGACCCACCCTTCGTCATGCCCCCCGGCCTCCGGCCCGCCCTCGACGCGGCTCGCGTCCCCGTCGGCGAGACCCGAACCCGCGTCGGCGGAGCCGGGGGGCCCGGCGGCGAGAGCCGAAGCCGGCTCGGCGGAACCGGAAGGCCCGGCGGCGAGATCCGAAGCCGGCTCGGCGGAGCCGGCGAGCGCAAGCGCGGAACCGGTGGACACGTCGGCGGAGCCGGGGCCCGCCCCGGCGGAAACCGAGACGCCGTCCGCGGAGCCGGGGTCCACCTCGGCGGGAACCGAGACGCCGTCGGCAGAGCCGGGGCCCGCCCCGGCGGAAGCAGGGCCCGCCCCGGCGGAAACCGAGACGCCGTCCGCGGAGCCGGGGTCCACCTCGG
>NZ_JBHWVJ010000035.1:60393-72843 GCF_042736725.1 Streptomyces sp. NPDC060028
GGCGGAAGCAGGGCCCGCCCCGGCGGCGGGGTTCGGGGCGGGCGGGACCGTGGAACCCCCCGGGAGGGGCAGGGCGGCGGTGGCTGTCGTGCGCAGGGCCGTCAGGAGGGGGGAGACGGCGGGTTCGTGGCGCAGGGGGGTGTCCGCGCCGTCCGTCTCGGCCGGGACTCCCGCCGAGATCAGGGCGCGGCGCATCGTCGGCAGGGTGCGGCCGCCGGCGCGGACCAGGACGGCCATGTCCCCCCACGGCACGCCGTCCTCCAGGTGCGCCCGGCGCAGGATGTCGGCGATGTTGTCCAGCTCGGAGCCGGCCGTCGGGTACGTGAACACCTCCACCCGCCCGCCGTCCCGTACGGGCCGCAGGTCGCGGTGGGCGCGGACCGCCGCCGCCGGAAGGCGGGGCATCGGCATCCGGGCCGTCAGCTGCCGGGTCGCCGCGAGCAGGCCCGCGGACTGCCGGCGGGAGACGGTCAGCGCGCGCACGGCGGCGCCCGGGAACGCGCCCTCGAAGTCGAGGATGTTGTTGATGTCCGCGCCCCGGAAGGCGTAGATCGACTGGTCGGGGTCGCCGAAGGCGACCAGCGTGCCCCCTGGCCCGGCCAGGGCGCGCAGCAGGCGCAGCTGCGAGGCGTCCGTGTCCTGGAACTCGTCCACGAAGATCACGTCGTACGAGGAGGAGAGCGCCGGGGTGCGTTCCGCCAGCAGCACCGCACGGTGCAGGAGTTCCGCGTAGTCCAGCGTGCCCTGGAGGTCCAGGACGTCGAGGTACTCGGAGAGGAAGGCCGCCGCCGCCTTCCAGTCGGGGCGGCCGATCCGGTGGGCGAAGTCGGACAGGGCCGCCGGCCCGAGGCCCAGCTCGCGCGCGCGGGCCAGCACGGCGCGGACCTCGTCCGCGAAGCCGCGGGTCGTCAGCGCGGCCCGCAGGTCGTCCGGCCAGCGGATCGAGCGGAGCCGGCGCTGGCCCTCAAGGAGGGTGCGGACCATCACGTCCTGCTCGGGCCCGGACAGCAGCCGCAGCGGATCCGCGAACAGGTCGGTGTCCTGGTGGGCGCGGACCAGCCCGTAGCAGAAGGAGTGGAAGGTGGTGGCCTGCGGGGCGCGCGCGCCGCCGAGGCGCAGGGCGGCCCGGTCGCGCAGTTCCACGGCGGCCTTGCGGCTGAAGGTGAGGATCAGGATCCGGGCGGGGTCGGTCCCGGCCTCGACGCGGGCCGCGGCCGCCTCGACCAGCGTGGTCGTCTTTCCGGTGCCCGGTCCGGCCAGGACGAGCAGCGGTCCGCCGGTGTGGTCAACCACAGCCTGCTGCGCTGCGTCCAGCACAGGAGGATCCACCTGTTCCGGCCCGGTGCGCACGAGGCGGTACGCGTCGGGGGTCCGCGTACGCCGCCGCTCGGCGCGGCCGGAGGAAGAGGTGTTCACGTGAGGTGCCGGTCCTGGTGGGTCTGCGGTTGCTGGTGCTGCTGGCGTTGCCGCGACGGCCGAAGCCGAAGCCGAAGGGGCAACGCTACGGCAACCGGCGCGCGGTGCGCAGTTCCCTCAGGGGTGCCGTCCGGCCCCCCGGGTAGCTCGTACGGGCCTTCGCACGTCCCTTCGACCGCCCGTTCGGGCCGCGCATGGCCGAAGCTGTCAGGTGTGACCTTCGTCCTGTCCGGCGGCTCCGTCCCAGCGGGCCCGCCGCATGTCCAGCCGCGGTTCGCCGGCGCCGGTGAGCCGCAGCGGGGTGGCCTCGGCGCGGTAGTTCTCCAGCGCGCGCCGCTCGCTGCCGGGCAGAGGGCGGCCGTCCGCCCGCACTACGCGCCACCAGGGCACGGCTCCTCCGTACAGGGCCATGACGCGGCCGACCTGGCGCGGTCCTCCCTCGCCGAGCCACTCCGCGACGTCGCCGTACGTCATCACCCGGCCGGGCGGAATCCGCTCGGCCACCTCCAGTACCCGCTCCGCGTACGCGGGCAGCTCCTCGCTCATTCAGCACAGGGTGCCGCACCCGTGCCGGCGAGCGGACGACAACCCCTCGGAAGCTTTGGTTCCGCACCGGCACGCACCCTGATGCCCCGCACGCCCGCCGGTCCGTGCCACCATCTTCCGGGCGGTGACTGGTGATACGTGATCAAGAAGAGATGGAAGTGACGGCGAAGGAGCAGGGTGTGAGCCCTCCGAACGGCGCGGCGCGGGGCGGGGACGCGTGCCCGGACAACGGCACGCGACACCCGGATCCCGCCGGCGACCCGGACCCGGGCCCGGGCCGGGACTCCGGCGCCGAGCCGCACCCCGACGCTGCCCAGACCCCGGACCGGAGCCCGACCCCCGCCCCGGCCCCCGAGGTCTGCGCCGAGGCCGCGGCGGACCCGCACCCCGACGACCCGCACGGCCACACCCCGACGGCGGCCGACCGCGTCGAGGTGGACGAGCCGCTGCTCGCCGCCCGCGTGCACCGCCCCTCGGACCTCGTACGCCTCCTGGCCGGCGTCCTCGGCATCGCGGTCGTGCTCGCCCTCGCCGCCTTCGCCCACGGCACGACGGCCGGCCTGGAGCAGGACATCAGCAAGGGCACCGGCCAGGCGCCGGACCTGCTGATCAAGGTCGCGGGCCTGGTGTCCTCGATCGCGGTGCTCCTCGTCCCCGTGGCCTTCGCCATCGAGCGGCTGATCAAGCGCGACGGACTGCGCATCGCCGACGGCGTGCTCGCCGCCGTCCTCGCGCACGGCGTGACCCTCGCCACCGACCTGTGGGTGTCCCAGGCCGCCCCCCAGACCATCCAGGACGCCCTCACCCGCTCCGCCGGAGCCGGCGGGGCCCTCACCGATCCGGTGCACGGCTACCTCGCGCCCGTGATCGCGTACATGACCGCCGTGGGGATGACCCGCAGGCCCCGCTGGCGCGTCGCGCTGTGGGTGGTCCTGCTGCTGGACGCCTTCGCGATGCTGGTCAGCGGCTACACCACGCCCTTCTCGATCATCCTGACGGTGCTGATCGGCTGGAGCGTCGCGTACGGAACCCTGTACGCGGTCGGCTCGCCGAACGTCCGGCCCACCGGACAGCACCTCCTCGCGGGGCTGCGCCGGGTCGGCTTCCAGCCGGTCAGCGCGATGCGCGCGGAGGCCTCCGAGGGGGACGGCTCCGACGCCGGCGACCGGGGGCGGCGCTACCACGTCACCCTGGAGGACGGGCCCGCTCTGGACGTCACCGTCGTGGACCGCGAACAGCAGGCCCAGGGCTTCTTCTACCGGGTCTGGCGCCGGCTGACCCTGCGCGGGATCACCACCCGGCGCAGCATCCAGTCGCTGCGCCAAGCCCTGGAGCAGGAGGCCCTCCTCGCCTACGCCGCCATCGCGGCCGGGGCGAACGCGCAGAAGCTGATCGCCACCTCCGAGCTGGGCCCGGACGCCGTGATGCTCGTCTACGAGCACCTGGGCGGGCGGAGCCTGGACGCGCTGCCCGACGAGGAGATCACCGACGAGCTGGCCCACAACGCGTGGGAGCAGGTACGGGCCCTGCAGTCGCGCCGGATCGCGCACCGCAGGCTCACCGGGGACGCGCTCGTGGTGGATCGTTCCGGCAAGGTCATCCTCACCGACCTGCGGGGCGGCGAGATCGCGGCCGGCGACCTGGTGCTGCGGATGGACATCGCACAGCTGCTGACCACGCTCGGCCTGCGGGTCGGCGCGGAGCGGTCGGTGGCCTCGGCGGTGGCGGTGCTCGGGCCCGACGCGGTGGCGGACTGCCTGCCGCTGCTCCAGCCGATCGCGCTGAGCCGCTCCACCCGGGCGACCCTGCGCAAGCTCGCGCGGGAGCGTGCGGACCGGGAGCGGGAAGCCGTACTGGAGTCCTCGCGGGCGGCGAAGGCGGCGCGCGGGGCGGGGACGCCCTCGACCAGCCCCGCGGCCGAGCGCAAGGCCGAGAAGCGGGCGCTGGACGACGCCCTGGACGAAGCGCGGGAGGAGGACCTCCTCAGCCAGATCCGCCGGCAGGTGCTGCTCATCCGACCGCAGGCCCCGGTGGAACCGGCCCGGCTGGAACGGATCCGGCCCCGCACCCTCGTGTCCTTCATCGCGGCCGCCTTCGGTGCCTACTACCTGCTCACGCAGCTCGCCGACGTGAAGTTCGGGACCCTCATCGGGGAGGCCCAGTGGGGCTGGGTCGGGGCGGCGCTCGCCTTCTCGGCACTCAGCTACTTCGCCGCCGCGATGAGCCTGCTGGGCTTCGTACCGGAACGGGTGCCGTTCCTGCGGACGGTGCTCGCACAGGTCGCGGGCTCCTTCGTGAAGCTGGTGGCCCCGGCCGCGGTCGGCGGCGTCGCGCTGAACACCCGCTTCCTCCAGCGGTCCGGGGTGCGCCCCGGACTCGCGGTGGCGAGCGTGGGCGCCTCGCAGCTCTTCGGGCTGGCCAGCCACATCCTGCTGCTGCTGTCGTTCGGCTACCTGACCGGGACCGAGAAGACCCCGGAGATGACCCCGTCCCGGACGGTCATCGCCGGTCTGCTGACGGTCGCCGTACTGGTGCTGGTGGTGACGGCGGTGCCGTTCCTGCGGAAGTTCGTGGCGGACCGGGTGCGGGCGCTGTTCGCGGGCGTGGTGCCGCGCATGCTGGACGTGCTGCAGCAGCCACAGAAGCTGGTGACCGGCATCGGCGGCATGCTGCTGCTGACCGGCTGCTTCGTGATGTGTCTGGACGCCTCGATCCGCGCCTTCGGGGGCGGCCAGGCCATCAGCTACGCGAGCATCGCGGTGGTCTTCCTCGCGGGCAACGCGCTGGGGTCGGCGGCGCCGACGCCGGGCGGCATCGGCGCGGTGGAGACCACGCTGACGCTGGGCCTCGTCGCGGCGGGTCTGGACAAGGAGATCGCGATCTCGTCGGTGCTCCTGTTCCGCACGATGACCTTCTGGCTGCCGGTCCTGCCGGGCTGGATCTCGTTCAACTTCCTGACGCGCAAGGAAGCCATTTAGCTCCGCTGGTGTACCGGGGGCCGGCGCGGGCCCAAGCGGGGGCGACCCGTTCGGCTCATGGCGCGGGCGGCCGACGCGCCGGGCGCACAGGATGGGGACATGCCGAGAAACGCCCTTCGGATCACCGCTGCCGCCGCCCTCGCCACCGCGCTGCTCACCACCAGCGCCTGTTCCGACGGCGGGGGGAAGGACAAGAAGACGAAGGACGCGAGCGCCCAGAAGGTCAAACCCCTCAAGTGGGGGGACTGCGAGGCGCCCACCGCGGACGAGGGCGGCGGGCAGACACCCGGCAAGGACTGGAAGTGCGCCACCCTCGACGTGCCGCTCGACTACGCCAAGCCCGAGGGCGAGACCATCCCGCTCGCCCTGATCCGCGCCGAGGCCCGCGACAAGAAGAACCGCATCGGGTCCCTCGTCTTCAACTTCGGTGGCCCCGGCGGCTCCGGCATCGGCACCCTGCCCGGCGCGGCCAGCGAGTACGCGGCCCTGCGCGAGCGCTACGACCTGGTCAGCTTCGACCCCCGCGGGGTCGGCCGCAGCGCGCCCGTCCGCTGCGAGGACGACAAGCAGCTCGACGCCTACTACGCCTCCGACTCCACCCCGGCGACGCCCGAGCAGGAGAAGAGGTTCGTCGACAACATCCGGAAGTACCAGCAGGCCTGCAAGGAGAACTCCGGCCAGGTGCTCCCCCACGTCGGCACGGAGAACGCCGCCCGTGACCTGGACCGCATCCGCCAGGCCCTCGGCGACGAGAAGCTCCACTACTTCGGCATCTCCTACGGCACCGAGCTCGGCGGGGTCTACGCCCACCTCTTCCCCAAGAACGTCGGCCGGGCCGTCTTCGACGCCGTCGTCGACCCCACCAAGACCTCCGAGGAGGGTGCGCTGGGCCAGGCCAAGGGCTTCCAGCTGGCCCTCGGCAACTTCGCGCAGGACTGCGTGAACCGCGGCGACGCCTGCAGGCTCCAGGGCAGCACCGCCAAGGAGATCGAGGACAACGTCATCAAGCTCCAGAAGGACCTGGCGCTCAAGCCGATCCCCGCTGCGCCCGGCCGCCCGCTCACCGAGAGTTCGGCGACCAACGGCATCGCCCAGGCCCTGTACTCCAAGGAGCTGTGGCCGCTGCTGGAACAAGGGCTGGACGAGGCCGACGGCGGGCAGGGCCAGCTGCTCCTCGCCCTCTCCGACGCGCTCAACGGCCGTGACCAGCAGGGCAAGTACAGCAACATCGGCGCCGCGAACACCGCGATCAACTGCGCCGACTCCAAGGAGCGTTACACCCTCGCGCAGACCAAGTCCAAGCTGCCGGGCTTCCGTTCGGCCTCGCCCGTCTTCGGGGACTTCCTCGGCTGGGCCATGATGAGCTGCACCGACTGGCCGGTCACGGGCGCCTGGGACACCCCGGACGTGTCCGCCCCGGGGGCCGCCCCGATCCTGGTGATCGGCAACACCGGCGACCCGGCGACCCCGTACGAGGGCGCGCGCAAGATGGTGGAGCGGCTCGGCCCCGGCGTCGGCGTGGAGCTCACGTACAAGGGCGAGGGGCACGGCGCGTACAACAGCGGCGACAAGTGCGTGCAGCAGGCGGTGAACTCCTACCTGCTGGACGGGAAGGTGCCGGGCGCGAACACCGTCTGCCCCGCGGCCTGACACACGCCGAAGGGGCCGTACCGCGTGAGCGGTACGGCCCCTTCGGTGCGCTGCTAGTAGACCGGCTTGTCGGGCTCGATCTGGTGGACCCAGCCGATCACGCCGCCGCCGACGTGCACCGCGTCCGAGAAGCCCGCGGACTTCAGGACCGCGAGGACCTCCGCGCTGCGGACGCCCGTCTTGCAGTGCAGCACGATCCGCTTGTCCTGCGGCAGGTCCTGGAGGGCGGTGCCCATCAGGAACTCGCCCTTGGGGATCAGCTTCGCGCCGGGGATCGAGACGATCTCGTACTCGTTGATCTCGCGGACGTCGATGATCTCGATGGGCTCGTCGGTGTCGATCCACTCCTTGAGCTGCTTCGGAGTGATCGTCGAGCCGGCGGCCGCCTCCTGGGCCTCCTCCGACACGACGCCGCAGAAGGCCTCGTAGTCGATGAGCTCGGTGACGGTCGCGTTCGGACCGCAGACCGCGCAGTCGGGGTCCTTGCGGACCTTGACCTGGCGGTACTGCATCTCCAGGGCGTCGTAGATCATCAGACGGCCGACCAGCGACTCGCCGACGCCGGTGAGGACCTTGATGGCCTCGGTGACCTGGATGGACCCGATGGACGCGCAGAGCACGCCCAGCACGCCGCCCTCGGCGCAGCTCGGGACCATGCCCGGCGGCGGGGGCTCCGGGTAGAGGCAGCGGTAGCACGGGCCGTGCTCGGACCAGAAGACCGAGGCCTGGCCGTCGAAGCGGTAGATCGAGCCCCACACGTACGGCTTGTTCAGCAGCACGCAGGCGTCGTTGACCAGGTAGCGCGTGGCGAAGTTGTCCGTGCCGTCGACGATGAGGTCGTACTGGCTGAAGATCTCCATCACGTTCTCGGCTTCGAGCCGCTCTTCGTGAAGGACCACGTTCACGTACGGGTTGATGCCCAGCACGCTGTCACGGGCCGACTCGGCCTTGGAACGGCCGATGTCCGCCTGGCTGTGGATGATCTGGCGCTGCAGGTTCGACTCGTCGACCTCGTCGAACTCCACGATGCCCAGCGTGCCGACGCCGGCCGCGGCCAGGTACATGAGGGCGGGCGAACCGAGGCCGCCCGCGCCCACGGCCAGCACCTTGGCGTTCTTCAGGCGCTTCTGGCCGTCCATCCCGACATCCGGGATGATCAGGTGGCGGGAGTACCGACGGACCTCGTCAACGGTGAGCTCAGCAGCTGGCTCTACCAGGGGTGGCAGCGACACGGGGACTCCGTAGATGATTAAGTCTTAACGGTGGTTCTTCCGGTAACACTGCCACGCCCTTCTTCATTCCGAGACACCCGGTCCGATCCGCGAGACGATTTCGTCCCAGTACCCGGGCATCGATGCCCAGGGGTCCCGGTCCCCTGCCCCGGGCCGGTCCGTGAACCAGATGGTCCCGGCGCCCTGCCAGCGGGCGATCCGGACCGCCTCCTCCAGATGTGTGCGGGGCACCCCGTGGACGAGGTGGCAGAACCGCTCCGCCGGATGTTCCGCGGTCCACTCGGCGACCTGGGACCAGCGGTAGTCGGCCCAGGCCCCCGAGAAGGTGACCAGTTGATCGGCCACCTCCGCGTAGCCCTCGTACGGGTGGGTGCCGTGCCCGAGCACGATCCGCAGGTCCTCGCCGAGCCCGCGCAGGGTGTCGGCCACCCGGCGCACCGCCGCCAGGTCCGCCCTGTCCGCGGGGGCTCCGGCCAGGTAGAAGCCGCCGACCCCGTACCAGTCCCGGAAGCGGTGGGCGTCGGAGACGAGCTCGCCGAAGGACCGCGAGCCGTCTCGCACGGCGAGATGGCCTAACACCGTGCCGCCCGCCCCGCGCAGCTTCGCGGCGGCCTCGGTGCAGTGCGGGTCGGGCCGGCCGCCCGGGCCGTCCGTGACGTTGAGGACGGCCCAGTGCAGCGGGGTTCCGGGACGGGTCAGCTCCGCCCACTCGACCGGTGCGAGCAGCGGGTGCGCGTACCCCGGGATGCCGAGGCCGAGCCGGCCGGCCTCGGTCGCGGCCGGCGCGGCGATCCCCGGTGGGGTGGTCAGATGCGGCACGCCGCCTCCATCCAGATGTCGGCGAGGGATTCCTCCAGGTTGATCCGGGGCCGCCAGCCGAGCCGGTCCCGGGCGGTGCGGACATCGGCCTGCTGCCAGGCGCCGCAGCCGTCCGGGTAGGGGTACGGGGGCGGGGCCGTCGCGGCGGCGAGCTGTTCGGGCGTCGCCTCGGAGCGCGGGGAGCCGATGGCGGCCAGGCCGGCCGGGCGGCCCGGGTGCGCGTGCGGCTGCTGCGATCCGCCGTGCGGGACGTCCAGTTCGTGCAGGGAACCGCCGTATCCGGCGACCCGCGCCAGTACGGCTGCCGCGTCGCGCAGCCGGACGGCGCGCCCGGTGCCGATGTTGACGACCCCCTGGGCGGCCGACAGCGAGGCCGCGTGCACGGCCCGCGCCACGTCCCGTACGTCCACGAAGTCCCGCTGTACGCCGAGCCCGCTGAGCTTGAGCTCGCCGTCCCCGGACTGCATGGCGCGCCGCATGGCCTCGGCGAGCCGGCCGAGCGGGGAGCCGGCCGGGGTGCCGGGGCCGACGGGTGAGAAGACCCGCAGGACGACGGCGTCCAGGCCCGAGCCGAGCACCAGCTCGGTGGCGGCCAGTTTGCTCACCCCATACGGTCCGCCGGGTCTGGGCACGGCGTCCTCGGCCGTGGACGAGCCGGGCTGGCTGGGCCCGTACTCGGCGGCGCAGCCGAGCTGGACGAGCCGGGCCCCGCAGCCGCTGCGGCGCAGCGACTCGCAGATGGTGGCGACGGCGACGGTGTTGTGCCGGGTGAGCTCGCGGGCGCCGCCGCGGGTGGCGCCCGCGCAGTTGATGACGACGCCCGGGTGGACGGCGTCGAGGAACCGGGTGAGCGCGCCGGGGCTGCCGGTGGCGAGGTCGAAGCGCACGTCGGCGTCGTCGCCGCGGCCGAGCGCGGTGAGCTGGACGGCGGGGTCGGCGAGGAGGCGGTCCGCGACGTAGCGGCCGAGGTATCCGTTGGCTCCGATCAGCAGCACCCTCATCGCGCGTCCCCTTGGTTGGTTGGCTGGCCGGTCATGTCCTGTTTCTCCTTGCTGGCTGGGTGGATTGGGGTACGACGGGCGCTTCGGCGTCGGCTCCGAAGGGCGGTCCTAGGGACGGGCCGCGTGTGCCGACGCCCGGGAGAGCGCGAGCACCGCGTGTACGAGGAGCCCTGCCGCCGCGGCGAGCGGGGCCGCCGGGGTCGGGAGCAGGGCGAGGACGAGGGCCGCGGCGACGGGCCCGCGCGGGGCGCCGTGCGCGAGCAGCAGCCGGGTCAGGAACAGCAGCACCGCGAGCGGTACGGCGGCCCCGAGCGGTGCGCCGGCGAGCGCGGCCGCCCCCGCGGCGGCCGCGGTGAAGAGCACGACGGCCCCGAGCAGCAGCGGGCGCACCCCGTCGGCGAAGTCCTCCAGGGCGCGGCTCCCGGCGAGCCTGCGCCGGGCGCGGGCGGCGAACACCGCGGCGGCCAGGTGCCCGGGGGCGACGGCCAGGGCGAGGGCGACGCCGAGGGGGACCCCGTGGCGGTGGCCGGCCCACCCGACGGCGGCCGCGGCGAGCAGGTGGAGCAGTACCGGGAAGCGGCCCCCGGCGGCGGTCCGGCCGGGCCACACCAGGGCGGCGACGGTGCCGAGCGCGGCGGCGGCCCCGGCCCAGGGCATGTGGGCGGCGGCCGCGCCGAGCGCGAGGGCGCCGGGCAGCAGGGCGTAGCCGAAGCCCCGTAGCGCGCGGGGCCCGACGGCGGGACCGGCGGGCGCGGCCTGCGGGACCTCACCGCGCGGGGTGCGGGCGTACAGCTCTTCGGCGAGGGAGAAGACGTCCCGGTGCCGAAAGCGCGTGGCGGTGCGGTCGGTGATGCCGTGCGCCTCCAGTCCGGCGGCGATCTCCAGCGCGTCGACGGCCCGCTCGCACAGCTCCCGGTGCCGGTGCAGCAGCGCCTTGACGGGGTCGCCGCGCCGCCGCCCGGCGTTCGGGGCCCCGCCGGTGTTCGAGGTGCGCAGCCCCGGCAGCGGCGCCGCACCCGTGATGTCAGGGGTGGTCATACCGTCGCCTCCGCGGCCCAGGTCGGGCTGGTCCAGTGGCCGGGCACCCGCGCCTCCGCGGGCTGCGCGAAGGGGACCTCGCCGTCCGGCCGCGCCGGTCCGTTGGCCAGCAGGTGCAGGTAGATCTCCTGGAAGGCATTCACGTTCTGCTCGACGGTGAAGAGCTCCTGGGCCCGCGCCCGGGCGGCCGCGCCGAGCCGCTGCGCCCGCTCGGGGTCCCGCAGCAGGGCGAGGCAGGCGTCCGCGAGCGCCCGGGGGTTGCGGGGCGGGACCACCAGCCCGGTGCCGCCGATCACCTCGCACACCGCGCCGACGTCCGTGGACACGGTGGCGCGGCCGCAGAACATCGCCTCGGCCAGGGTGATCGGGAAGCCCTCGATCACGGAGGACAGCACGACCACCCGCCCGGCGCCGTAGGCGTCGGCGGGCGACGGGGCCTCGGGTCCGCCGATCTCCTCGAAGGTGACCGGGCTCTCCCCGACCGTGACGGCGTCGGCGGCCTCGTCGGGGAACAGCTGCGCGGCCAGCGAGCGGCAGTCGGAGAGGTAACCCGGCGCCACGGCCGTCGCGAAGATCCGCAGCCGGGTCTGCGGCTCGGCCCTGCGCACCTCGGCGAAGGCGTGCAGCAGGGCGATCAGGTCCTTGGCCGGCTCTATCCGGCCGACCCAGACCAGGGTGTCCGGGTCCCCGCACCCGGGGTCCTCCCCGACGGTGGCGAATCGGTCCGCCTCCATCCCCGGGTAGACCGTCCGCAGCCGCGCCCGCGGCGCCCCGCACCGCTCCTGCCAGCGCCGGGCGTGGGCGTTGCCGGGGGTGAGCAGGTCGGCCCGGGCGTAGATCTCGCCGGCCAGCCGGATGTGGAAGGCGGCGAGCAGGGCCCGTACGGCGGGCCGTTCGTCGGGGCTGTGCTCCAGGTACTGGGCGCGGAGCTGGACCCCGTACTCGGTGACCAGCAGCGGCACCCCGAAGAAGCGTTTGGCCAGCAGCCCGGGGAGCGCCGCGACCCCGCCCGCCGCGGCGTGGCACACGTCGACCGCGCCCAGGCCCCGCTCCCCCTGCTCCTCGTACCAGTCGAGGGACAACGGCCGCAGCCTGCGCTCCAGTTCGTCCACGAAGGCCAGCAGGTCCGGCACCTGCGCCGCCTGTACGGCCCGGCTCGCGCCCGGGGCCCGGCAGGCCGACTCCACCGCTCGCACGGCCGTCTCGGAGCGCAGGGCCGCGTACAGCCCGCCCTGCTCCCCGGCGAGTTCGGCCAGGCCGTACAGCCCGGCCGCGAAGGGCTCGGCCCCGCCCGCGCAGATGCCCCGGACCAGGGTGGTGAAGCAGTCGGCGAAGCGCCGCCGCTCACGCCGCGAGTAGCTGCGCCCGTCGTCGGCGGGGGCCCACAGGGGGGCGGTGCGGACCCGGGTCACGTGGTCCGGGAGCGGCACCCGGCCGCGCTCCTCCTGTTCGGCGCTGCGGCTCAGTGCGTAGAGCTCGAACTCGTGTTGCGGGAGCCCGCGCACGAGCCGGTCGCACCAGAGCCTGGCCTCTCCCGTCGCATACGGATAACCACCTTCCGTGAGC
Organism: Streptomyces sp. NPDC060028; assembly: GCF_042736725.1. Lineage (NCBI taxonomy): Bacteria > Bacillati > Actinomycetota > Actinomycetes > Kitasatosporales > Streptomycetaceae > Streptomyces > Streptomyces sp. NPDC060028. Next base: position 72,640 of record NZ_JBHWVJ010000035.1, read on the forward strand.
AGTCCGATCCGCACGAGTGGCACCCCCGATCTCCCGTTTGGGCGGTCGCCGTCGGTCCGGCGACCCGCCGCGGAAGAACTCAAGCGGATCTGCCGAAGGCGGGGCGGGCGGGTGTGGGGGGGGGCCCCCCGGGGGGGGGTGGGTGGGATAATTTGCCGGCGGGTTGGGGTAGAGGACGCCGGAAAAAGGCCCGCCCCCCACCGG
>NZ_JBHWVJ010000035.1:72851-76706 GCF_042736725.1 Streptomyces sp. NPDC060028
CATCCTCACCGGCGACCCGGCCCTCCTTCCCCCCCCCCGGGGGGCCCCCCCCTAGCCCGGGTTGGGGGGGGGGCGGTGGGCCCGCCCCCCCCCGGCGAAAAAACACTCGCGTATCGCCCGACGGCGCGACGTCGGTTGGCCCGCCCCGCCACCGGAAGGGGTGAAGAGTCGTAACTTTCCCGTACGGTTCGCGTTCGAGCACGCTAGAAAGGGCACGGCCCCTACGCGAAGACCTCCTGCCGAGAGGCCCGGCGCGCATCGGCCAGCGCCGGATCGAGAGCCGGCACGGCCGCCAGGAGCTGCCGGGTGTAGGGGTGCGCCGGGCGGTCGTACACCTCGTCCACCGGCCCCTCTTCGACGATCTCGCCGCGCCGCATGACGGCGACCCGGTCGCTGACCTGGCGGACCACCGCGAGGTCGTGCGCGATGAAGACCAGGGCGATGCCCAACTCCCGCTGGAGTTCCGCCAGCAGGGCGGTGACCTGCGCCTGCGTGGTGACGTCGAGGGCGGAGACCGGCTCGTCGCAGACGATCAGCCGGGGCCGGGGCGCGAGCGCCCGGGCGATGCCGACGCGCTGGCGCTGGCCGCCGCTGAACTCGTGCGGGTACCGGTCGTAGTGCGCCGCCTCCAGCCCGACGCGCAGCAGCAGTTCGCCGACGCGGGCCCGGATCGCGGACTCGTCGCGCTCGCCGGCGGCGCGCAGCGGATCGGCGACGGACTCGCCGATGGAGCGGCGCGGGTTGAGCGAGGACACCGGGTCCTGGAAGACCATCTGCACCCCCGGGGCCACGCCGGTCACGGCCCCGTCCTCCCGGCCGTCCCGCCGCAGCCGGCCCGCGCTGGGCTCCAGCAGCCCGACGAGCATCCGCCCGAGCGTGCTCTTGCCGCTCCCGCTCTCCCCCACGATCCCGAGCGTCTCCCCGGCCCGCACGGCGAGCGACACCCCGCCCACGGCAACGACCCGCCGCTTGCCGCGCCCGAACTCCTTTCGCAAGCCGAAGACTTCGACGACCGGCGCGGCCACTTCCAGCCCCGCCTGCGGGTCCCTCCCCGCGGTGGCCGGGGGAGATTGAGGCGCGGGGTCCGGGGCGGAGCCGCCCGCCCTGACCCGGACCCCGTCCAGCCTCGGCACCGCCGCCAGCAGGGTTCGCGTGTACGGATCGTCCGGCGCCGACAGGACGCGGGACACCGCCCCCCGCTCCACGGCGCGGCCACCCCGCATCACGAGCAGCTCGTCCACGTTCTCCGCCGCCACCCCCACGTCATGGGTGACCAGCAGCAACCCCAGCCCCCGTTCCTCCCGCAGCCCGTGCAGCAGGTCCAGGATCTGTGCCTGGACGGTGACGTCCAGCGCGGTGGTCGGCTCGTCGGCGATCAGCAGCCGCGGTTCGCAGGCCAGAGCCATCGCGATGAGGGCCCGTTGCCGCATGCCGCCGCTGAACTCGTGCGGCCGGGCGCGCGAGCGCCGTACCGCGTCGGTGATGCCCACCCGGTCCAGCACCTCCACCGCCCGGGCCCGCGCGGCGCGTCGCGAGACGTCCGCGTGGATCCGGTGGACCTCGGCGATCTGGTCGCCGATGGCCTGATACGGGTCCAGGGAGCTCAGCGGGTCCTGGAAGACCATCGCGGCGGTCCCGCCCCGCAGCCGCCGCAGCTGCGCGGGCGAGGCCGAGGCCACGTCCGTGCCGCCGACGCGGACGGCGCCGTCCAGCCGGGCGCCCGTACCGCGGTGCAGGCCCAACAGGGCTGCCGCGACCGTGGACTTGCCGCTTCCGGACTCGCCGACGATGCCCAGCGCGCGGCCCGCGTCCAGGGTGAAGGAGACCTCGTCCACGGCCCGGACGTACTCCCCCGGCGCGCCGACCGGGAAGTCGACCGTGAGCCGGGTGACGTCCACCAGCGGTTGCGTCATGCGAATGCCACCCTTCGGTCCGCGGCGGCGTACAGCAGGTCGCCGACCGCTCCGGCGATGACCACGGCCGCGCCGATGGTCAGGACGATGCCCACGACGACGGGCAGGTCCACGATCCGTACCCCGTCCATCAGCGTCTTGCCGAGCCCCGGGATCCCGAACAGCGATTCCGTCAGCAGGGCGCCGCCGATCATCGAGCCGAAGTCCACGGCGCTGAGCGCGATCACGGGTGCCACCGCGCCGCGCAGCGCATGGCGGGTGACGATGGCCCGCTCCCCGACGCCGTAGGCGCGGAAGGTGCGGATGTGGTCCTCGGCGAGCGTCTCCAGGGTGGAACTGCGGGTGAGGCGGGCATACTTGGCGCTCTCGAAGAAGCCGAGCGTCACCCACGGCAGCAGCATGTTCCAGGCCCACTGCTCGGGGTCCCGGGTCAGCGGCACATAGGACGGGAACGGCAGCCACTGGAGGTAGGCGCAGACCGCCATGAGGAGCAGCAGCCCGAGGATGAAGACGGGGGTGCCGGTTGCGGCGAGGGTCAGGACGGTCAGCACCCGTTCGGTGATCCCGCCGCGGCGCAGCGCGGAGAGCAGCCCGGTGCCGACGCCGATCACCAGCCAGATCGCGAGCGCGCCGAGCGCCAGTGACAGGGTGGCGGGCAGTCGTTCCAGGATCAGCTCGGTGACCTGCTGGTCGTTGCGGTAGGAGAAGCCGAGGCAGGGTGCGTCGCAGTGCAGTACGAGCCCGGCCCCGCCGGAGTGCTCGCGGCCCAGCAGCAGTCCCTGGAGGAAGTGCAGGTACTGCGCGAGCACGGGTTCGTTCAGCCCGATCTGCTCGCGCACCTGGGCGATCTGCGCCGGGTTGCAGCGCTCCCCGCAGGCGAGGCGCGCGGGGTCGCCGGGGGCGAGGTAGAAGAGGGCGTAGACGATGACGGACAGGGTGAGGAGCACGAGGAGTGCCCCGCCGAGCCGTTTGAGCACGAAGCGGATCACGCCCCCCGCTCCTTTCTGGTGCCGACCCGCAGGCGCGAGTCCTCGCGCGGGTCGAGTGCCGTGCGGACGGCGTCGCCGAGCACGGTGAAGGCGAGCACGGTGACGAAGAGCAGCCCGGCGGGGAGCAGGACGTACGCGGGGTCGGCGCGGAACCAGGTCGTGGCGCTGGAGAGCATCTGCCCCCAGGACGGGGTCGGCGGCTTCACGCCGACGCCGAGGAAGGAGAGCGAGGCCTCGGCGACCATGTTGGTCGGCACGTGGATCGCGGCGTACGTGATCACGGGCGCGGCCAGCGAGGGCAGCAGCTCGCGGCGGGCGATCCGCAGGGTGCTGTTGCCGGACAGCCGGGCGGATTCCACGAAGTCCAGGCCGCGCAGGGCGAGGGTCTGGGCGCGCACGATCCGGGCGGTGCCGCCCCAGCCGAGGAATCCGATGAGCAGGATCAGCAGCAGCGGCCGCGGGAAGCCGGGCGGGACGACGGCGGTGAGCGCGACCCCGAGCACCAGGGTGGGCAGGGCGATCGCCACGTCGGTGAGCCGGGCGACGAGTGCGCCGGCGGCGCGGTTGCCGAGCCCGGCGGTGATGCCGGCGACGAGGCCGAGCAGGACCTGCAGGGCGGTCGCGCCGAAGGCGACGAGCAGGGAGATGCGCGCCCCGTGGAGGAGCCGGGTGAACAGGTCGCGGCCGCTGCCGGGTTCGACGCCGAGCCAGTGGTCGGCGGACATCCCGCCGAAGGAGCCCACCGGTACTCCGCCGCGCGCCGAGTCCACGAGCTCGTCGTGGTAGGCGTTCGGGTCCTGTCCGGTGAGCTGGGCGAGCAGCGGCGCCGCGAGGGCGAGGAGGACGAGCAGTGCCAGGACCCCGGCGGACGCGACGGCCGAGGGCCGGCGGCGCAGGCGGCGCCAGACCTGGCGCGCGGCGCCCGCGCCCGCGCCCGGGACGGGGGTCCCGGG
>NZ_JBHWVJ010000036.1:0-17971 GCF_042736725.1 Streptomyces sp. NPDC060028
GCGCCGGCCCACGCGCCGGGGCACGCCCCCGGCCCCTCGGCGGTGGCCGGGGACGCCCCGCCGCTCGGCGGCGCCCTTTCTCCCGTACCGCCCGCGCTCGGCGGCGACCGTTTCCCGGGCCCCGGCGGCGGGGCCCAGTCCTGCGCTTACTCCGCGCCCGGGCACGAGCCGCCGCTGGGCGGCGCAATTACCCCCGACTCCCAGCACAGCGCGCCACCGCCCGGCGGACCCGGGTCGGGGCACGCCCCGCAGCCGCCCGGCGGGGCGCCCGCGCTCGGCTTCGTCGCGCCGGCCGGCCCCTCGCCGGTGCCGGAGGCGGCCGGACCCGTGCCCCCGGCCGGCACCGCGTACCCAGCGGATCCGCCGCGGCCCGGGACTCCCGCCCCGCAGGCGGGCCCCCCGGCGTGGCCGGCCGTCGCGGTGTCGCCGCCAGGTCCCGCGCGGGCAGCCGGGGAGCAGCCGCCCGCACCGCAGCCGGCGGGGGAGCGGGCCCCCGTCGCGGATCCGGGTGCCACCGTGCCGCGGCAGAAGGACGGCACAGCCAGACCCCGGACGCTCCCGGCGGAGGTCGGCGGAGCACTGCCCGACCCGCTGGACCACCCCGACCCCGCGGCCGCCGCCGAGGCCGCGGCGGTGGAGAACCTCCTGCGGTGCTGGGTCCGCGAAACCGGACTCGGTCGGCCCGCCGGGCCCGTGCTGCGCATCCCCCTTCCCGCATCCGGCACCGCCCTGCTCGTCGCCGTCCGCTACTGGTCCCCCGCAGGCTGGCACCGCTTCGCCCAGGCCCGCCTCGTGGGCGCCCCCGCCGGCGCCCCGGCCGTGGACGCCGTCACCCTTGCCGCGCTCATCTCCCGCGAGGGCACCCGCACCGCCACCGCACCCGGAGCCCACGGAGCACCCGGAGCCCACGGCGGCTCCGACCTCGTCGGCCGGGTCGCCGACTCGGTGCACCGCACAGCCGAGTTCATCGCGGACCGGCGCCGACGCCCGACCGCACCCGCCCCCATCGCCCTGGACCGTTTCCTCAGCGCCGAACAGTCCCTCCTCCTCGGTCACCCGCTGCACCCGACCCCAAAGAGCCGCGAGGAACTCTCCGCGGCCGAGGTGCGCCGCTACTCACCCGAACTCCACGGCTCCTTCCCCCTCCACTGGATGGCCGTCGCGCCCTCCGCCCTCGCCACCGACTCGGCCTGGACCGAACGCGGTCGCCCGATCCCCGCCGCCCAACTGCTCGGACGGCTCGCCCCCGGTCTCCCGCTCCCCGCCGGAACCACCCCCCTACCCCTGCACCCCTGGCAGGCCCGCGACCTCCTTCAGCGCCCCGCCGTCGCCGCCCTCCGCGACGCGGGACTCCTGCACGACCTGGGCCCGTACGGCGAGCCCTGGTATCCGACCTCCTCCATCCGCACCGCCCACCGGCCCGGCGCCCCCGCGATGCTCAAGCTGTCCTTGGGCCTGCGCATCACCAACTCCCGTCGCGAGAACCTCCGCAAGGAACTCCACCGAGGCGTCGAGGTACACCGGCTGCTCCGCACCGGCCTCGCCGAGCAGTGGCAGGCCTCCCACCCCGGCTTCGACATCGTCCGCGACCCCGCCTGGCTCGCCGTCGACGCCCCGGACGGCAGCCCGGTCCCCGGACTCGACGTCCTGCTGCGCCACAACCCCTTCCGCTCCGGCGACGACGCCCTGTGCATCGCCGCACTCACCGCACCCCGTCCGTGGCCCGGCCGGGCCGCCATGCGCTCCCGCCTCGCCGAGACCGTCTCGCGGCTGGCCGCCACCACCGGATGTACGACCGCCGCGGTCTCCGCCGAGTGGTTCCTGCGCTACCTCGACCACGTCGTCCTGCCGGTCCTCGCCTTCGACGCGCTCGCCGGCATCGCCCTGGAGGCCCACCAGCAGAACACCCTGGTCCTCCTCGACCCCGCCGGCTGGCCGGTCGGCGGCCGCTACCGCGACAACCAGGGCTACTACTTCCGCGACTCCCACCGCGCGGAACTGGAGCGCCGGCTCCCCGGCATCGGCAGCGCCAGCGACACCTTCGTCCCCGACGCCGTCACCGACGAACGCTTCGCCTACTACCTCGGCATCAACAACGTGCTCGGCCTCATCGGCGCCTTCGGATCTCAACGGCTCGCCGACGAACGCGTCCTGCTCGCCGCCTTCCGCCGCTTCCTCGGCAAGGCCGCGGACCTCGGCCCGCTCCCCGTGCAGCTGCTCGACTCGCCCACCCTGCGCTGCAAAGCGAATCTGCTCACCCGCCTGGGCGGCCTGGACGAGCTCGTCGGCCCCGTCGACACCCAGTCCGTCTACGTCACCATCACCAACCCCCTTCACGATTGACGCGTCCGCGACCACACGGAGAAGAGCCCCGATGCCCTCCACCGACTCCCACACCGATGCCGCGGGCCGGGCAGCCGAAGCCCCGGACGCCACCGGCGAATCGCGGCTCGACGCCGGGTTACTGCCCCTGCTCGCCGAGGCGGACCTGCTCGACTCCCCGGCCGGCTGGGGCACCGCCACCACCCGGTCCGGAGCCTTCCGCCTGGAACCCGTACGCCTCGACCGGGACCTGGAGCTCCTCACCGGCTGGATGAACGACCCCGAGGTGGCCGCCTATTGGGAACTCGCCGGCCCCGCCGCCACGACCGCTGCCCACGTCCGGGCGCAACTGGCAGGGGACAGCCGCAGCATCCCCTGCCTCGGCCTTCTCGCCGGCACACCGATGAGCTACTGGGAGATCTACCGGGCCGACCTCGACCCGATCGCCCGCCACTACCCGGCGCGCCCCCACGACACGGGTATCCACCTGCTCATCGGAGACGGCACGAACCGGGGCCGAGGTCTGGGGACCGCACTCCTGCGCGCCGTCGCCGACCTGGTGTTCGACAACCGTCCTCGCTGCACACGCGTCATTGCCGAACCGGACATTGGCAACACCCCCTCCGTATCAGCCTTCGTGAACTCCGGCTTCCGCTGTTTCAAGGAAATCGACCTGCCCGAGAAGCGAGCCGCTCTGATGATTCGCGAGCGGGCACTACGCAATCTCCTCTGACTGCCGCCCCGCTCATTCACCACCTCGCTCCCCGCCAGCTCACCTCTTGCTTTCCTTCGCCTCTTCCCTCACCGCTTCACGCCTCTCACCTCGAAAACTCTGCGTCGCGCAGCAAAGTTCCCGATCTCCGAGGAGTGCCGTGCCGAATTTCCCAACCGTCCCATCCGTTCCCGCCGTCCCCGCCCCGGGCCCCGCCGTCCCCGATGCCCCGGGCCCCGGCTCCGCCGAGCCCCCCGTGCCGCCGTCGTCCCAGCACCCCTGCACTCCGCCCGAGCTCAACCGCGCGACCTGGGACTCCGCCGCCGCCCGGCTGCTGGCCAAGCTGCTCGGCGAGTTCGCGTACGAGGAGATCATCAGCCCCGTACCGGCCCCGGCCGCCGCCGGTGACGCCTGGACCCTGACCCTCGACGACGGCAGCAGCCTCGGCTTCCGCGCCCGCCGCCGCGCGTACGGCAGCTGGCACGTCACACCCGACACCATCACCCTCACGCCGCCTCACCCCTCCACCGGGCCCCCCACCGCCTTCGGGGACCCGTACGCCTTCCTCATCCGGGCCCGCCGCCTCCTCGGTCTCGACGGCGCGACCCTCGGGCACCTGGTCCGCGAGCTCAGCGCGACGCTCGCCGCGGACGCCCGCATCGAGCACACCGCCCTCACGGCCGACGTCCTCGCCGACCTTGACTACGCGGCCCTCGAAGGCCACCAGACCGGCCACCCCTGGCTCGTCCTCAACAAGGGCCGCATCGGACTCTCCGCCTCCGACACCGCCGCCTGGGCGCCCGAGGCCCGCGTCCGACAGCGGCTGCCCTGGCTCGCCGCCCACACCACCCTCGCGACCTACCGCGGCACGGCCGGCCTCGAAGACCCGTCACGCCTCTACTCCGCCGAGCTCGACCCCGTCACCCGCGCCGCCTTCGACCAGGCCCTGCGCGAGCGCGGCCTCGACCCCCGCGGCTACCTCTACCTCCCCGTGCACCCCTGGCAGTGGGACGAGATCGTGCTCCCCCTCTTCGCCCCGGCCCTCGCCTCCGGCGCGCTGGTCCCGCTCCCCGCCGACCCCGACGAACGCCTCCCGCAGCAGTCGATCCGCACCTTCCTCAACCTGACCCACCCCGACCGGCACAGCGTCAAACTGCCGCTCTCCGTCCTCAACACCATGGTCTGGCGCGGCCTGCCGTCCGACCTGGCACTGGCCGCCCCCGCCGTCACCGCCTGGATCCACTCCCTCCGCGACGCGGACCCCTTCCTCCGCGACGAATGCGGGGTGATCCTGCTCGGTGAGGTCGCCTCCGTCACCGTCCGCCACCCCGTCTACGACCAGCTCCCCGAGGTCCCGTACCAGTACAAGGAACTCCTCGGCGCGATCTGGCGCGAGCCCCTGACCGGCCGCCTCGCCCCCGGCGAACGCGCCCGCACGCTCGCCTCCCTCCTCCACACCGACCCCCGCGGACGGTCCTTCACCGCCGAACTCGTCGCCCGCTCCGGTCTCACGCCCACCGTCTGGCTCCAGCGGCTCTTCGCCGCCCTGCTGCCCCCGCTGCTCCACTTCCTCTACCGCTACGGGACCGTCTTCTCCCCGCACGGCGAGAACGCCATCGTGATCTTCGACGAGTACGACGTCCCCGTCCGGCTCGCGGTCAAGGACTTCGTGGACGACGTCAACATCAGCGACGAGCCGCTGCCCGAGCTGGCCGCGATGCCCGCCGAGGTCCGCGCCGTGCTGCTCACCGAGCCCGCCGACTTCCTGCCCCAGTTCATCCACTCGGGTCTCTTCATCGGCGTCTTCCGCTACCTGTCCGCACTGTGCGAGGACCGCCTCGGCGTCGCGGAGGACGAGTTCTGGTCCCTCGCACGGGCGGAGATCCTGCGCCACCAGGCCCGGTTCCCGGAGCTCAAGGACCGCTACGAGCTCTTCGACCTGCTGGGCGAGCGCATCGTGCGGCTCTGCCTGAATCGCAACAGGCTCTACGAGGACGGATACCGGGACCGCCCCGACCGCCCGCACGCCGTGCAGTACGGCACCGTGCCGAACCCCTTATACCGGCCGTGATCCCTCGCCGGTGCGGTCGCTGTCGGTGGCGCCCCGTAGGGTTGGCAGTGCTATGACGAAGCCCTCCCTCCCCGACCTGCTGCACGCCGCCGTCTCCGCCGTCGGCGGCACGGAGCGCCCCGGCCAGGTGACCATGGCCGAAGCCGTCGCCGAAGCGATCGACGACAACTCCCACCGGCTCATCCAGGCCGGCACCGGCACCGGAAAGTCCCTCGGCTACCTGGTGCCGGCCCTCGCGCACGGCGAGCGCGTGGTCGTGGCCACCGCGACCCTGGCCCTGCAGCGGCAGCTCGTCGAGCGCGACCTGCCCCGGACGGTGGAGGCGCTGCACCCGCAGCTCCGCCGCCGCCCGCAGTTCGCCATGCTCAAGGGCCGCTCCAACTACCTGTGCCTGCACCGCCTGCACGAGGGAGCGCCGCAGGACGAGGAGGAGGGCCTCTTCGACCAGTTCGAGGCGGCCGCTCCCACCAGCAAACTCGGCCAGGACCTGCTGCGTCTGCGGGACTGGGCGGACGAGACCGAGACCGGCGATCGCGACGATCTGACGCCCGGCGTCTCCGACAAGGCCTGGAGCCAGATCTCGGTCTCCTCGCGGGAGTGCCTGGGCGCGACGAAGTGCGCGTACGGAGCCGAATGCTTCGCGGAGGCCGCGCGCGAGCGGGCCAAGCTCGCCGACGTGGTCGTCACCAACCACGCGCTCTTGGCCATCGACGCCATCGAGGGCGCCCCGGTGCTGCCGCAGCATGAGGTGCTGATCGTGGACGAGGCCCACGAGCTGGTCTCGCGGGTCACCGGCGTGGCCACCGGCGAGCTCACTCCCGGCCAGGTCAACCGTGCCGTGAAGCGGTCGGCGAAGCTGGTCGACGAGAAGACGGCGGACTCCCTGCAGACTGCCTCCGAGTCCTTCGAACGCGTGATGGAGCTTGCCCTCCCGGGCCGCCTCGAGGAGGTCCCCGAGGACCTCGGCTACGCGCTGATGGCCCTGCGGGACGCCGCGCGCAATGTGATCTCCGCGATCGGCGCGACGCGGGACAAGTCCGTCCACGACGAGGACGCGGTCCGCAAGCAGGCCTTGGCCGCGGTGGAGAGCGTGCACGGGGTGGCGGAGCGGATCGTGAACCGCTCCGAGTACGACGTCGTCTGGTACGAACGCCACGACCGCTTCGGCGCCACCCTCCGGGTCGCCCCGCTGTCGGTGTCGGGCTTGCTGCGCGAGAAGCTGTTCGAAGACCGCTCGGTGGTCCTGACCTCGGCGACCCTCAAGCTCGGCGGCGACTTCAACGGGGTCGCGGCCTCGCTCGGCCTGTCCCCCGAGGGGGTCGAGGGGGACGACGTACCGCTCTGGAAGGGCCTGGACGTCGGCTCCCCCTTCGACTACCCCAAGCAGGGCATCCTCTACGTTGCGAAGCACCTGGCCACGCCAGGCCGCGAGGGCACCCGGGGCGACATGATGGACGAGCTCGCCGAACTGATCGAGGCGGCCGGCGGCCGCACCCTAGGCCTCTTCTCCTCCATGCGCGGCGCGAAGGCGGCCGCCGAGGAGCTGCGCGGCCGGCTCGACAACCCGATCCTGCTGCAGGGCGAGGAGACGCTGGGCGAGCTGATCAAGGCCTTCGCCGCGGATCCGAAGACCTGCCTGTTCGGCACCCTGTCGCTGTGGCAGGGCGTGGACGTGCCCGGACCCAGCTGCCAGCTGGTGGTCATGGACAGGATCCCGTTCCCGCGGCCCGACGACCCGCTGATGAGTGCCCGGCAGAAGTCGGTCGAGGAGCACGGGGGCAACGGCTTCATGGCCGTGGCCGCCACGCACGCGGCTCTGCTGATGGCCCAGGGCGCGGGTCGTCTCGTACGGGCCACGGGCGACCGGGGCGTGGTGGCGGTACTCGACCCTCGCCTGGCCACGGCCCGGTACGGGAGCTTCCTGCGGGCCACGCTGCCGGACTTCTGGTACACCACGGACCGCAACCAGGCGCGCCGCTCCTTGGCCGCCATCGACGCCACGGCGCAGGCCGACGGCAAGTAGCCACGGCGAGGAGCCGACGGCAAGGAGCCACCAAGAGCCGACGGCAGTGGCCGTACGGGGTACGGCGCGGGGCGCACAACAGCCCCGGGACCGGCGCAGTGGGTCCCGGGGCTGGCGAGAGGCGACGGGTCAGACCCGGCGCAGTACCGCGACGACCTTGCCGAGGATGGTGGCCTCGTCGCCGGGGATGGGCTGGTAGGCGGAGTTGTGCGGGAGAAGCCAGACGTGGCCGTCCTCGCGCTTGAAGCGCTTGACCGTGGCCTCACCGTCGAGCATCGCGGCGACGATGTCGCCGTTCTCCGCGACGGGCTGGCGGCGGACCGTGACCCAGTCGCCGTCGCAGATCGCGGCCTCGATCATCGAGTCGCCCACGACCTTGAGGACGAAGAGCTCGCCGTCGCCGACGAGCTGGCGGGGGAGGGGGAACACGTCCTCCACCGACTCCTCGGCGAGGATCGGACCGCCGGCCGCGATCCTGCCGACCAAGGGGACGTACGAGGCGGCGGGCTTGCCGGTGGTGTCCGTGGGCTGCGAGCTGGGCTGATCGGAGCCGCGGACCTCGTACGCCCGGGGCCGGTGCGGGTCACGGCGCAGGAAGCCCTTGCGCTCCAGGGCCATCAGCTGGTGCGCGACCGAAGAGGTGCTGGACAGGCCGACCGCCTGGCCGATCTCGCGCATCGACGGCGGGTAGCCCCGCCGCTGCACCGAGTCGCGGATGACCTCGATGACCCTCCGCTGCCGGTCCGTGAGCCCGGAGCTGTCGGCGCGGATGCCTGGAGGTCGCCCTGGCATCGAGCGTGCGGGGCGCACGGGCTCCGCCTCCGGATTCAGGCTTGCGTCATTCATGGCATGCACCGGCTCGAGTCGGCTCTGGGAGCGGTTCTGGGCAGTGATGGTGGCACTGTCTGCGGTGGTGGTCACGTCGGCCCCTCTCGAAATGTTCTCCCTAGCTGGACAACGGTAGTTGCTTTCGAAAGGTTGCGCCAAACACACGTTCGAGTGAAAAATCGCAGATCGTCCGTCGTGGTCACATCGTGAGGTGTATAGACGGAACGGTCGACCGAACGTGGGTTCGGCTCGGCGTCCCCTGCTTACGGTACCCTTCCGGGTCGGGTCGCCACCGTCCGGGCCGGGGCTCAGTGTGGCACCGCGAGGCCCTGTATCCGGCCATCGGACACTCCGACACGCTGAGCCGCGTAATTCCACCACAACCCAAGATCTAGTGGTTGGATGAGCGCTGCCACCCAGAAGTTGTGGTCCTCGGTCCGCCGCGGTCCTCAACATCGCATATGCTTGTGGCTGCTTCACGAGCCCCCTGACAGAGCCTGTCTCTGCCGTTCAGGGGCCCCGTGAGGTGATTCAGTCGCGCCAAGAGGGAGGGTGAGGGAACCATGCACTGCCCTTTCTGCAGGCACCCCGACAGCCGCGTCGTCGACAGCCGGACCACGGACGACGGCACGTCGATCCGCCGGCGCCGCCAGTGCCCCGACTGCTCCCGTCGCTTCACGACGGTGGAGACGGCCTCGCTGATGGTGATCAAGCGCAGCGGGGTGACCGAGCCCTTCAGCCGTACCAAGGTCATCTCCGGCGTGCGCAAGGCGTGCCAGGGGCGGCCGGTCACCGAGGACGCCCTCGCCAAGCTCGGCCAGCGGGTCGAGGAGGCGGTGCGCGCCACCGGGAGCGCCGAGCTGACCACCCACGACGTGGGTCTGGCCATACTCGGCCCGTTGCAGGAACTCGACCTGGTCGCCTACCTCCGGTTCGCGTCCGTGTACAAAGCTTTCGACACCCTTGAAGACTTCGAGACCGCCATCGCGGAACTCCGCGTGCCGCGGCCTCACCCCCAAGAGTGCGAGCCCGGTGGGACCGGTTCGGTCCCCGTGCCCGCCTCCGCCGCCGACTGACCGGACGGCCCGCACCGCGCTGCACTCGCATCGTGGAGCGGCCGGTTTGTCAGGCGATGAGACGTAGATACAAGACACAGCACCGTGCCGCGGAATAGCGCTGGCACTTTAGGGCGTTTTGCCCGCATTGGGAGGCGGCATGACAGAGACGGCGAGCAGCTCGGCACGTGGTTCCCGCGCCAAGGGGACCAAGGCTGCGAAGAGCGGCCTGCGTATCGAGCGCATCCACACCACCCCCGGCGTGCACCCGTACGATGAGGTGAGCTGGGAGCGCCGTGACGTCGTCATGACCAACTGGCGCGACGGCTCGGTCAACTTCGAGCAGCGTGGCGTCGAGTTCCCCGACTTCTGGTCGGTGAACGCGGTCAACATCGTCACCAGCAAGTACTTCCGCGGCGCGGTGGGCTCCCCGCAGCGCGAGACCGGTCTGAAGCAGCTCATCGACCGGATCGTGAAGACGTACACGAAGGCCGGCGAGGACTTCGACTACTTCTCGTCGCCCGCCGATGTGGAGATCTTCGAGCACGAGCTGACCTACGCCCTCCTGCACCAGATCTTCAGCTTCAACTCGCCGGTGTGGTTCAACGTCGGCACGCCCCAGCCGCAGCAGGTCTCCGCCTGCTTCATCCTGGCCGTCGACGACTCCATGGAGTCGATCCTCGACTGGTACAAGGAAGAGGGCATGATCTTCAAGGGCGGCTCCGGCGCCGGCCTGAACCTCTCCCGCATCCGCTCCTCCAAGGAGCTCCTCTCCTCCGGCGGCAACGCCTCCGGCCCGGTCTCCTTCATGCGCGGTGCCGACGCGTCCGCCGGAACGATCAAGTCGGGCGGCGCCACCCGTCGCGCGGCCAAGATGGTCGTCCTGGACGTGGACCACCCGGACGTCGAGGCCTTCATCGAGACCAAGGTGAAGGAGGAGGAGAAGATCCGCGCCCTGCGCGACGCGGGCTTCGACATGGACCTGGGCGGCGACGACATCACGTCCGTCCAGTACCAGAACGCCAACAACTCCGTCCGTGTGAACGACGAGTTCATGACGGCCGTCGAGAACGGCACCGAATTCGGCCTGCGTGCCCGCATGACCGGCGAGGTCATCGAGAAGGTCGACGCCAAGGCGCTCTTCCGCAAGCTGGCCGAGGCCGCGTGGGCCTGCGCCGACCCGGGCATCCAGTACGACGGTGTGATCAACAACTGGCACACCTGCCCCGAGTCCGGCCGCATCACCGCGTCCAACCCCTGCAGCGAGTACATGCACCTGGACAACACGTCCTGCAACCTCGCCTCGCTGAACCTGATGAAGTTCCTGAACGACGACGGCAAGGGCAACCAGTCCTTCGACGCCGAGCGTTTCGCGAAGGTCGTCGAGCTCGTCATCACGGCGATGGACATCTCCATCTGCTTCGCGGACTTCCCGACGCAGAAGATCGGCGAGAACACCCGCGCCTTCCGCCAGCTGGGCATCGGCTACGCCAACCTCGGCGCCCTGCTGATGGCCACCGGCCACGCGTACGACTCGGACGGCGGGCGCACCCTCGCCGCCTCGATCACTTCGCTGATGACCGGTACCGCGTACAAGCGCTCCGCCGAGCTGGCCGCGATCGTCGGTCCGTACGACGGCTACGCCCGCAACGCCGAGTCGCACAAGCGCGTCATGAAGCAGCACTCCGACGCCAACGCCGTCGCGCCGCGCACCGTGGACCTGGACAACACCATCTGGGCCGCGGCCACCGAAGCCTGGCAGGACGTCCTGCGCCTCGGCGAGAAGAACGGCTTCCGCAACTCCCAGGCCTCCGTCCTCGCGCCGACCGGCACCATCGGTCTCGCGATGTCCTGCGACACCACGGGCGTCGAGCCGGACCTGGCTTTGGTCAAGTTCAAGAAGCTCGTCGGCGGCGGCTCGATGCAGATCGTCAACGGCACCGTCCCGCAGGCCCTGCGCCGCCTGGGTTACCAGGAGGAGCAGATCGAGGCGATCGTCGCCCACATCGCCGAGCACGGCGTGGTCGTCGACGCACCGGGCCTGAAGACCGAGCACTACTCGGTGTTCGACTGCGCCATGGGCGAGCGTTCCATCTCCGCGATGGGCCACGTCCGCATGATGGCCGCGATCCAGCCCTGGATCTCCGGTGCGATCTCGAAGACGGTCAACATGCCGGAGACGGCGACCGTCGAGGAGATCGAGGAGATCTACTTCGAGGCGTGGAAGCTGGGCGTCAAGGCGCTCGCGATCTACCGCGACAACTGCAAGGTCGGCCAGCCCCTCTCCGCGAAGAAGAAGGAAGCGGAGAAGGTCGAGGTCAGTGAGAAGGCCGAGTCGACCATCCGCGCGGCGGTCGAGAAGGTCATCGAGTACCGCCCGGTCCGCAAGCGCCTCCCGAAGGGCCGCCCGGGGATCACCACCTCCTTCACGGTCGGTGGCGCCGAGGGCTACATGACGGCGAACTCCTACCCGGACGACGGTCTGGGCGAGGTCTTCCTGAAGATGTCCAAGCAGGGTTCGACCCTCGCGGGCATGATGGACGCCTTCTCGATCGCCGTGTCGGTCGGTCTGCAGTACGGCGTTCCGCTGGAGACGTACGTCGCGAAGTTCACGAACATGCGCTTCGAGCCGGCCGGTATGACGGACGACCCGGACGTGCGGATGGCGCAGTCGATCGTCGACTACATCTTCCGTCGCGTGGCGCTCGACTTCCTGCCCTTCGAGACCCGCTCGGCCCTCGGCATCCACTCCGCCGAGGAGCGTCAGCGCCACCTGGACACCGGTTCGTACGAGCCGCTCGAGGAGGAGCTCGACACGGAGTCCCTGGCCCAGTCCGCCCCGCTGGCGGCGGTCCCGCAGGCTCCGAAGCCGATCGCGGCCGTCCAGGTCCCGGCCCCCAAGACGGCGCACTCCAACGCCGAACTGGTCGAGATGCAGCTCGGCGTGTCCGCCGACGCCCCGCTCTGCTTCTCCTGCGGTACGAAGATGCAGCGCGCCGGCTCCTGCTACATCTGCGAGGGCTGCGGCTCCACCAGCGGCTGCAGCTGATGCCGGGCGGGCTACGTGGGATGCAGCATCCGACGTAGCCCGCACAGGTAGCTGAGCAGCAGCTCACGAAGGGGACCGGCCGAGGGCCGGTCCCCTTCGTCGTGCCCGTGACCCGCTCGTGCCGCCACGCCCGCCCGTAGGGGGGCCGGGACCACGTCCGGATCTTTGTGGCTTCTGCCAGTACGAAGGCCTGCCGGGATCCGTAGAGACTGCCAACCACAAGCCGCGGCGTCCCCGGGAGGGGGCCGTGGCCAAGGGCATGACCAACACGGGGAGAACGAACAGTGAGCGCGCAACAGTACGACGAGATCGGTGAGGCGTTCGAGGGTTTCAAGGCCCTGCCGCTGGCGCAGTACGGGGAGGTGCCGAGCTTCCTGTCCCTGGTCGGGGACGTACGCGGCAAGTCGGTCCTCGACCTGGCTTCCGGCACCGGCTTCTACAGCAGGGAGTTCAAGCGGCGCGGCGCCGGGGACGTGTTCGGAGTCGACATCTCGGGTGAGATGGTCGCCGTGGCGCAGGCGTTGGAGGAGCGCGATCCGCTGGGTGTGCGCTACGAGGTGGGCGATGTCAGCGAACTGCGGCCCCTCGGGCAGCGCTTCGACGTCGCCGTTGCCGTCCAGCTGCTCAACTACGCGCAGGACGTCGCCGCCTTCGAGCGGATGTGCCGTAACGTGCACCGGAGCCTGGAGCCCGGCGCCGAGTTCTTCGTGCTCAACCAGACGCCCGACTACCGCTTCGACGGTCCGCCCCTGGACAAGTACGGCTTCCGCTCCGAGCTGACCGGCGAGGAGGCCGAGACCGGACCGCGCGTACGGATCACCGCGCTGCTCGACCAGCACCCGATCGAGTTCGTCACCACCTGCCCGCGCCGTGAGGTCTACGAGAAGTGTCTGCGGGCGGCCGGATTCACCGAGGTGACCTGGGTCCCGGTGGAGGTGTCCGACGCCGGCGTGCGTACGTTCGGTGCGGACTTCTGGACGGACCTCCTCGCCAACCCCCCGCTGCAGATGCTGCGCTGCCGCGCCTGACTGCCTGACGGTCGACCGGGCATTTCAGCTTCTGGTCTTCGGCGTGTTCGAGGTGGGGTGGTGAAGTATTTAGCTAATTAGCTCATGTGCTAAAAAGGTCGCATGGCTGAGAACAGCGAGACCGACGACGAGGCCGGCGTCTTCCGGGCGCTCGCCGATCCCACGCGGCGCCAGATCCTGGAGGATCTGCGCGACGGGGAGCTGGCGGCCGGGGAGATCGCCGGCCGGTTCACCATCAGCGCCCCGTCCGTGTCGCGGCACCTCGGGGTGCTGAAGTCCGCGGGACTGGTGCGGGAGCGGCGCGACGGCAACCGGATCCTCTACACGCTCGTCGAGGAGCGGCTGGCCGCCTCCGTCGGCCGGTTCCTCAGCATGGTGTGCCCGGAGCAGATCGTGCTCCGGCACCAGCGGCGCAAGAACGAATCGGGGGAGAGCACCCAATGATCGGTCCGAAGATCGCGAGTGTCATCGAGCGTCGGCTGCTCGTGAACTACCGGGTCGACCCCGAGGTGGCGGCGCGACAGCTGCCGGCGGGGATGCGGCCGCAGCTCGTGGGCGGCTGGGCCGTCGCCGGCATCTGCCTGCTGCGGCTCGGGGACACCCGGCCGCGCTGGGCCCCCGCCGGTACGGGCGTGCGCAGCGAGAACGCCGCGCACCGGATCTCCGTCGAGTGGGACGGCCCGGACGGGGTCGAGACGGGGGTCTGGATTCCGCGCCGCGACAGCGGCTCCCGGCTCAACGTCCTCGCAGGCGGCCGGCTGTTCCCCGGAGCGCACGGGTCCGCCGTCTTCGACGTACGGGAGACCCCGCAGGAGATCGGGGTCGGGTACGAGACCAAGGACGCCTCCACGCGTGTACGGGTCGTCGCCCGGGTCGCGGACGAACTGCGCGGGAGCCGGCTGTTCGGCGACCTGGCCGAGGCCTCCGCGTTCTTCCGGCAGGGCGCCCGCGGCTACTCGCCCGGGCGCGCCGAGGGCCGGTTCGACGGCATGCAGCTGCACACGGACGCGTGGCGGGTGGAGGCCACCGAGGTCACCCGGGCCGAGTCCTCCTTCTTCGAGGACCCCGAGCGCTTCCCGCCGGGCACGGTCCACTTCGACTGCGCTCTGCTGATGCGCGACGTGCCCGTGGAGTGGCACCCGCTGGACTCCGCCGCAAGCGTGGGGTGCGCCGCGCCGGCCGCCTGAAAGTGGTTGGCGTCCGGGGGCGGCCAGCTGATCATGGTGCGGGGCGGCGGTGAGCGCGCGCCCCGGACGTGACGGCGGAGTGCGGGGGAGCAGCCATGTGGAGTGGTGACGAGCTGGATCTGGACGCCTATCTGGCGCGGATCGGGTACGGCTACGGGAACGGCAGCAGGAACGGCAGCGGCAGAGGGGAACTGCGGCCGGACCTGCGGACGTTGTACGAAGTGCACCGGGCCCACACCGGTGCGATCACCTTCGAGAGCCTGGACGTGCTGTTCGGCCGCCCCGTCGAGCTGGACGTCAAGGCCATCGAGGACAAGCTCGTGCACACCCGCCGCGGCGGCTACTGCTACGAGCAGAACTCGCTGCTGGCCGCCGCCCTGGAGCGGATCGGCTTCGAGGTCTCCGGGCGCGGTGCCCGCAACCGCACCCGCGGGGACACCCTGCTCGCGGTGACACATGCCGTCCTCGTCGTCACCGTCGACGGTGAACCGTGGCTCTGCGATGCCGGGTTCGGCTACCAGGGCCCGTGCGAACCGATCCCGCTGGCGCGCCCCGGTGTCGAGGTGCGGCAGGGGGAGTGGACCTTCCGCGTCCGCGAGGAGGAAGGCGGCGTCCTCGCGCTGGCCGCGCTGCGCGAGGGGAACTGGCGGGACCTGTACGCCTTCTCCCCGCAGCCCTACCACCCCGTCGACTACGTCGTGCTGAACCACTACAGCTCCTCCCACCCCCGGTCCTCCTTCGTGGGGCGGGCCATCGTCCAGTACCCGGGCGACGCCGTCCGGCTGTCCCTCGTGGGACGGGAGTTGACCCGGCTGTACCCCGACGGGCGGGTCACGCGGGAGGACGTCGCCTCCGAGGGACTGCTCGATCTGCTCGACCGGGAGTTCGGGCTTCGGCTGTCCGAGCGGGACGCGGCGGAACTGCTGCGGATCCAACGCGCCGGGGACTGACCCGGGCCCCGCCGGGACCGTACGATGGCGCAGTGCTGGTCAAGTGGATTCGCTGCACGGTGACGGACCGACGCGGGTTCGAGCGTGGGCAGCGCAAATGGGCGGGGCTGCCGGGAGAACCGGGATTCCGGGGACAGGGCGGCGGCTGGAGCCGAGGCCGGCAGGGGGTGGCGCATGTCTTCGCGTTCTGGGAGAGCCGCTCCTTCTACGACTCCTTCATGGCCCGGTCGCACGACAGGCTGGCCGCCTCCCAGAACGGCACCTACACCGACGCGCGCGTCACGCTCTTCGACCACCGCTTCGACGTGAAGACCGGCTTCGAGCCGCGCTTCACCGATGCCGATGTGGTGAGGGTGGCCCACACCCGCGTGCGCGAGGGCCGCGTGGACCACTTCGCCCTCATGCAGGAGAAGGTGTGGAACCCGGCCATGGCGGGTTCACCCGGCATGGTCCGGGGCCTGTTCGGGGAGGCGCCGGGCCGGGAGTTCCTGGTGCTGTCGATGTGGCACGCGGCGGCAGAGCACGGCAAGTACCGGCAGGAACGGGTCGAGCGGCTCTCGCTGCGCGCCCAGATCCAGGCCGACGTCGAAGCCCTCACCGGAGACGTCGTCGACCTCGAACCCGCCTGGACGGTATGACCGTAAGACCATCGCCATGCCGACCGGCGTGCCCGGTGGGTCCGTCCGCGCGCGGCCGAATAGGGTCGGGGAATGGCACGACCACGGCGCATCGTTCTTGTCCGGCACGGGGAATCGGAGGGAAACGCCGACGACTCGGTGTACGAGAGGGAACCCGACCACGCCCTGCGGCTGACCCGCAGCGGGCGCGAGCAGGCCGCGGCCCTCGGCGTACGGCTGCGCGAGCTCTTCGGTGACGAGCACATCAGCGCGTACGTCTCCCCGTACCGCCGGACCCTGCAGACCTTCCGGGAGCTGCGGCTGGACCCGACGCGGGTGCGGATGCGCGAGGAGCCCCGGCTGCGCGAGCAGGACTGGGGGAACTGGCAGGAACGCGAGGACGTACGGCTGCAGAAGGCGTACCGGGACGCGTACGGCCACTTCTTCTACCGCTTCGCCCAGGGCGAGTCGGGGGCCGACGTCTACGACCGGGTCGGGTCCTTCCTGGAGAGCCTCTACCGCAGCTTCGAGGCCCCGGACCATCCGGAGAACGTGCTCCTCGTGACGCACGGGCTGACGATGCGGCTGTTCTGCATGCGCTGGTTCCACTGGTCGGTGGCCGAGTTCGAGGCCCTGTCCAACCCCGGAAACGGCGAATTCCGGATGCTTCTGCTGGGCTCGGACGGCCGGTACCGGATGGACCGCCCGTTTGAGCGGTGGACCACACCCGAGCCTTATGACCTGGACGGCTAAAGTGACGCGGGATGACCGCTGACTCCTCTCCCGAAAGGCGCTACGCACGCGCCATGGCCAGCCTCCGCGGGCTGGCCCTGGGTGACGCCCTGGGCTCCCAGTACTTCGTCCCCGTGAACTACCCGCTGCTCAAGCAGCGCGAGCTGCCCGCCGGCACCGACCCGTGGCAGTGGACCGACGACACCGAGATGGCCTGCTCGGTGGTGGCCGTGCTCGCCGAACACGGACGCATCGACCAGGACGCCCTGGCCTCCTCCTTCGCCCACCACCACGACTTCGACCGCGGCTACGGCCCCGCCGTGAACCGGATGCTGCGCCTGATCCGCGAAGGCGCGGACTGGCGGACGCTGGCGGCCGAGCTGTTCAACGGGCAGGGCTCGTGGGGCAACGGCGCGGCCATGCGGGTCGCCCCGCTGGGCGCCTGGTACGCGGACGACCCCGAGCAGGCCACCCACCAGGCGGAGATCTCCGCCTACACCACGCACCAGCACCGCGAGGCGGTGTGCGGCGCGATGGCCGTCGCGGCGGCGGCAGCGCTCGCGGCGGCCCCCGCGGGCCCGCCGAAGGCCGCCGACCTGCTGGACGGTGTGATCGCGCTGGTGCCGCGCAGCGCCGTGGGAGCCGGGCTGCGGCGGGCGCGGGACATGCTGGACTACGGCGACGCGACCACCGTCGCGGCGGTACTGGGCTGTGGGCGGCGTACCAGCGCGCACGACACGGTGCCGTTCGCCCTGTGGTCGGCGGCGCGGTCGCTGGACGACTACGAGCAGGCGTTCTGGACCACCGCCAAGGTGGGCGGGGACGTGGACACGACCTGCGCGATCGTCGGCGGGGTACTGGGCGCGCGCGGGGACGCGTTGCTGCCGGCCACCTGGCTGTCGCGGACCGAAGCTCTCCCGGCCTGGCTGCCGGAGGCGGCGCGGTAGCGGCGGTCTGCGCCGGTCTGTACCCCTCCGTTTGTCACGGTCCTGCCACAGGGCTCTTTTGAGCCTGTTCAAAACTCCATGTCACCGGCCTACTCTGTCCGCTTCGCCGCCCCACCGGATCATCGCGGGCGGCCAACAGCGGAGGGGAACCCGATGGCAGAGGCCACCGACAGAGCAGACGACGGAGCGGACGACCGCGCGGCGAAGGCCGGGGACGCCGTGGCCGCGGAAGCCGTGGCCGGGAGTCCCGCCGCCGGGACAGCAGCGGGGCAGGCTCCGGCCGTGGAGACGGCCAAGGGCGCAGCCACCGGCCTGCCGGCGCGACCGGCCGCGGGGGTGGGGGCAGGGGCAGGGGCAGCGGCCGAGGCAGGATCTGCTCCTCCCACGCCACCGCCGCCCACGGCACCCACGGAGCCCACGCCGCCCGCGCCGCCGGGCTGGGATCCCACG
>NZ_JBHWVJ010000036.1:18069-75954 GCF_042736725.1 Streptomyces sp. NPDC060028
CCGCCCACGGCACCCACGGAGCCCACGCCGCCCGCGCCGCCGGGCTGGGATCCCAAGGCCTGGCAGATCTACCAGGCGCGCCAGCGCCGGGCCCGGTCCGGAGCCTGGTCCCTCGCGCCGCTGTCCTGGGCCGAGGCGGCCCGCCCCGGCGCCACGGGTCCCGTCGGCAGCGCCGTCCTGGCCGCCACGGCCGCCTCGGGTCTCGCCGCCGCCCTGCTGCTCGCCGACGGGCTGGGCTCCGGCCTGCTGATCGCGGCGGTGCCCGCGATGCTCGGCGCGTACGCCGCCGCCCGCACGGCTCGGCGTACCGCCCGCCCGTGGACCGTGGTGTGGGCGCTCGGCTGTGTCGCGCTGCTGGCCGTGCCCGCCCTGCGCGACTCGGGCTGGCCCTCCACCCTGGCCGTGCTGGCCGCCGTACTGACGGGCGCCATGGCCCTGCACGGCGGCCGTAGTTGGCCCGGAATCCTGCTCAGCCCGATCGGATTCGTCGACTCCGCCGTACTCGGCGTGCGCTGGGCCTGGACCGGCATGCGCTCGCGCGGCGGCCGGGTGCCCCGGGACCGCTGGCTGCCCGTGCTCAAGGCCGTGGTGGTGGCCGCGGTCCTGCTGGTCCTCTTCGGCACCCTCTTCGCGTCCGCCGACGCCGCCTTCGCGGACCTGGCCAGCGGGCTGATGCCCGAGGTCGGCGCCGGGGAGGGGCCGCTGCGCTTCCTGCTCTTCCTCATCGGGGCCCTCGTCGCGCTGGCCGTCGCCCGCACCGCGGCGGCGCCCTCGCGCTGGGACCGCATCGAGGTGGCCCCCGGCAAGCCGCGCTCGCGCGTCGAGTGGGCCCTGCCGCTCATCGTGCTGAACCTGCTCTTCGCCGGCTTCAACGCCGTCCAGCTCGCCGTGCTGTTCGGCGGCTACGAGAAGGTCCTGGCCAGCACCGGTCTCAGCTACGCCGAGTACGCCCGCCAGGGCTTCTGGCAGCTGCTCTGGGCCACGCTGCTCGTGCTCGTCGTCATCGCTCTCGCCCTGCGCTGGGCTCCCCGCGCCGGAGCCGGCGACCGGCAGCTGGTCCGCGCGGTCCTCGGCACCCTGTGCGTGCTCACCCTGGTGGTGGTCGCCTCCGCGCTGCGCCGCATGGACCTCTACGTGGATGCCTACGGGCTGACCCGGCTGCGGGTGTCCGTGTCCGCCATGGAGCTGTGGCTCGGGCTGGTCATCGTACTGATCATCGCCGCGGGGGTGTTCGGCGCACGGTGGCTGCCGCGTGCGATCGCGGCGAGCGCCGTTGCGGCCGTACTGGCCTTCGGGCTGTTGTCCCCGGACGGGCTGATCGCGGAGAACAACGTCACCCGCTACAAGCAGGACAACAAGATCGATCTCGCCTACCTCCGCGCCCTGTCGGCGGACGCGGCGCCCGCCCTGGACCGGCTGCCGGAGCCCCAGCGCTCCTGCGCCCTGATCGGCATCAACAACGACCTGGCACACGACGGTGACAAGCCCTGGTACGCCGTCAGCCTCGGCGAGTACCGGGCCCGGCAGATCCTGCGCGATCGCCCGGTGAAGGCCTCGTTCGTCGAGTGCCGCAAGCTCGGAGCCTTCGGTACCCGCGTCGAGTACTAGTACGGGAGCGGAGCGGGGCGGGTCACGTCGGGTCGGGTCACGTCGGGTCGGGCCGTACGAGGGTCCGGGCGGCGCGGGGAGCGTCCCCGTGCCCGGACCCTCGTGACCGGCCGTACGGGAAACCGGGCTCAGGCGGCCGGGCCGACCTGAGCGGCCGCTCCGTTGAGGGCCTCCAGGTCGCTCCTGCGCACCCGGATCACCAGCAGCGCGGTGACCAGGGCGACCCCCGCCATGGCCACGGCCGCGGTGAACGCGGTGGACATGCCGTGGGTGAGGACGATGTCCCCCCAGGGGTCGGGGAGCCGTCCGGTCTCCCTGAAGGCGGCCAACTGGCCCGGATCGGCCTGCGCCATGAAGGCCGGTACCTGCCGGTCGGCCTCGGTGCGCGCGGCCGTGCCGAAGACGGTGACCAGGATGGACAGGCCCAGCGAGCCGCCGACCTGCTGGCTGGCGTTGAGCAGCCCGGAGGCCGCGCCGGCTTCGTTCGTCGCCACCCCCGAGACGGCCGTGAGGGTGAGGGTGACGAAGTTGAGGCCCATGCCGAAGCCGAACAGCAACATCGGGCCCAGCACGCCTGCGACGTACGAGCTGTCGGTGCGCAAGAAGGTGAGCCCGACACCGGTGATGGCGGATCCGGTGATCATGAATGGTTTGGGGCCGAAGCGCGGCAGGAAGCGCTGCGAGAGGGCGGCAGCGCCCACGATGGCCACCGTCGTGGGCAGGAAGCCGAGCCCGGAGCGGATCGGGGAGAAGCCGAGCACGTTCTGCACGAACTGGACGATGAAGAAGAACATGCCGAACATCGCGGCGGCGAGGCCGAGCATGATCAGGTAGGTGCCGGCGCGGTTGCGGTCGGCGAACATCCGCAGCGGGGTGATCGGTTCCCGGGCCCGGGATTCGATGACGACGAAGGCGGCGAGCAGGACGATCGCCGCGCCGAACGAGCCGAGGGTCAGACCGTCGCGCCAGCCGTCTTCGGACGCGCGGATGAACCCGTAGACGAGCGAGGCCATCCCGCCGGTGGAAGCGAGTGCTCCGGCGATGTCGAAGCGGCCGGGGTGGGGCTCGGACTCGCTGATGTAGAGCGGGGTGAGGACGGCTATCAGCAGGCCGATCGGCACGTTGACGAAGAGGACCCAGCGCCAGTCGAGCCACTCGGTGAGCATCCCGCCGGCCAGCAGGCCGATCGCACCGCCACCCGCCGAGACGGCGGCGAACACTCCGAAGGCGCGGTTGCGTTCGGGGCCCTCGGCGAAGGTTGTGGTGATGAGGGCGAGCGAGGTCGGCGAGGCGATCGCGCCGCCGATCCCCTGGAGGGCGCGGGCGGCGAGCAGTTGCCAGGGCTCCTGGGCGAAGCCGCCGAGGAGGGACGCCAGGGTGAAGAGCAGGATTCCGGTCAGGAACACGCGGCGTCGGCCCAGGATGTCGCCGGCCCGGCCGCCGAGCAGCAGCAGGCCGCCGAAGGCCAGGGTGTAGGCGCTGATCACCCAGGACAGATCGGTCGTGGAGAAGGCCAGGTCGGTCTGGATGTGCGGGAGCGCGATGTTCACGATCGTCGCGTCGAGGACGACCATGAGCTGGCAGGCGGCGATGACGGCGAGCGCCACTGCGGTGCGCCCTTCGCGGCGGGCCGCACCGGGCGTTCGGAGCTTGGAGAGTTGAGGAGTTGTCACTGAGGATCCCCCCAAAGTGAAATAGTGAACGCATTCGTTCACTGCGGATCCACCGTAGGAGTGAGCCTTAGTGAACGCAAGCGTTCACTAAGGCTGAAAATACGTGCGAGGGACGCGCGAGCCGGGCGGAGGTCGTAAGGATGGTGGGTTCGCGCTGGTCGGCGGCGTCGCCGGGGCGAAGGCGGGGCTCGGAACTCGAACGGGCGATTCTCGACGCCGCGTTGGAACAGCTGAGCACCGTCGGCTGGAATGCGCTCACCATGGAAGGCGTGGCGGCCGGTGCGCACACCGGCAAGGCGGCGCTGTACCGGCGCTGGCCCTCGAAGCCCGATTTGGTGGCCGACGCGCTGCGCACCGGGCTGCCGCCGCTGGGCGAGATCGAGGACCTCGGCTCGATCCGCGAGGACTTGTACGAGCTGTGCGTGCGGATGCGGGACGTGATGCACTCCAGGGCCGGACAGGCCTTGCGGGCGGTCCTTCACGAGTGCGATCACACGCAGGCGGACCGGTTCCACGGGATCATCCGGGCCGGGCTCCACGAACCGGCCCACTGCCTGATCCGGGCGCTTGTGCAGCGGGGGATCGAGCGGGGCGACGTCCGATCGGAGGCGACCGGTCCGCTCGTCGTGGACGTCATTCCGGCGATGATGATGTATCGCACGAAGATGTGCGGAAGCGAATGGGCGGAAGCGGATATTGCGGAGATGATCGACGAGGTGATGGTGCCCCTGCTCCGCTCGTGAGCCGGTGCGGCACATCCGTGACGGGGGCGGGGTGTGCAGGCGGCGCGGGGCGGCGTACCCTTGCTGGCGCCATGCCGTACGAAGCACCCACCCACACCGTCGAGCGCTCCCTCCGTGCAACCACCGGCGCCAAGATCATCGCCGGGGTCGACGAAGTCGGACGAGGGGCCTGGGCCGGTCCCGTCACCGTGTGTGCGGCGATCACCGGTCTGCGCCGGCCGCCCGACGGGCTGACCGACTCGAAACTACTCACCCCCAAGCGACGCGACGCGCTCCTCGATGTCCTGGAGAGCTGGGTCACCGCGTACGCGCTGGGGCACGCCTCCCCGGAGGAGATCGACGCACTCGGGATGACCGCGGCCCTGCGGCTCGCCGCGGAGCGCGCGCTGGAGGCGCTGCCGGTCCGGCCCGATGCGGTGATCCTCGACGGCAAGCACGACTATCTCGGCCGGCCCTGGCAGGTCCGTACGGTGATCAAGGGCGACCAGTCCTGCATTTCCGTCGCCGCGGCTTCGGTGATCGCCAAGGTCCGGCGCGACCGGATGATGGCCGAAATCGGCGGAGAGGGCGGCGGAATTGAGGATTTCGCTTTCGCCGCCAACGCCGGATATCCCTCGCCGGTGCACCGGGCGGTGCTGGAGGAGCGGGGCCCGACCCCGTACCACCGGCTCTCGTGGTCCTACCTCGACGCGCTGCCGCGCTGGCGCCACCTCAAGAAGGTGCGGCGCAGCGAGGAATCGATGGAACTGGAAATCGGAGGCCAACTCGGCTTCGATTTCTGATCGCACCCATGTGCCCATGTGCCACCTGCCGGTACGTTTCGTACCGGTGTCTGATAGATGTCAACTCATGCCTCTCACCCCCGCCCCCGAGGAGCCTCAGATTCACGAGAGTGCCCAGGGTCCCCGCGTGACGCCGGCCGCGAGCCGCACCGCGCAGACCCCCCGCCCCGTACCTGGTCCGCGTCCCGCCGCCGTCCCGCGGCCCGGGCGCCCCGGTCCCTCCCCCGCAGCGGCAAGCCGCGCGGGTGGTACCCCCCTGCCCACACCGCCGGCGCAGCGTGCGCCGCAGGTCACCGCCGGGCCCGTTCCCGCGGCCCCCACCGCGCCGTCGGTCTCCGCGGCGGTACCGCAGGTCCAGCTGATCCCGGCCTCCGCCGAGGGTGCGCTGGACGCGGCCGAGGAGGCCGTGGACCTGCTGCTCGACACCGGGCGCGCGCCCGGCGACATCCTCGTCCTCACCACCGGCGACCCGCACCCGTGGGCCGCGCACGAGCTGTCCTTCGGCGAGGCCGCTTACTGGGCCCTGCACGACGCCGGGGACGATGTGTTCTACGCGGACGCCGCGCAGGTCCAGCGCGCCGCGGTCCGTCCCGTCGTGGTCTTCGCGGCCAACGGCGGACCGGTCGACGCGGCCGCCGGCGCTCTGCCGGTCGCGCTCGCGCGGGCCGGTGCGCTGCTGATCGTGTGCGGTGACCCGAAGCAGGTCAACTCCTTGCTGGGTGCGGGCGTCTGACGTTCCGTTCCCGGCGCGGGCGAGGGGCGGGGCGGGCGCGCAGCCGGTCCCGCTGAAGTCCGAGGCCTGACCCAGCCGTACGCCCGAATCCGGGTGTACGGCCGTTGGGCATGCCCCGATGTGGGTGCGGCGGGTGGTCGGGGCCTCGGTTGAGGTGGGCCGGTCGCCTCGGTGGGCCGGTCGGCTCGGTGGGCCGGTCGCCTCGGTTGGCTCGACCGGTCGGCTCGTCAGCTGGTCGGCAGAGGCGTCAGCGTGCCGCGGTGCGGCGCAGCGCCTCGGTCGCCCCGCCGCCGGAGTGCAGCGCGAGCGGGGCGAACTCCGTCACCACGTCGCCGAGGCGCTCCGGCCGCGATTGCGAGCTGGGCCGCCGGCCGCCCCGCCCGTCGCCCAGCACCTGCCAGCCGCCGCGGGTCAGGGTGATGTAGGCGCCGCAGCGCAGCCCGTGCAGGGTGCAGGCGTCCCGCAGTCCCCACATCCAGGCCCCGTCGTCCTCGGTCCAGCGCTCGTCGCCCTCGCGGCAGTGCATCAGCACCGCCGTCCGCACCGGCGTCCGCCGCCGCAGGTCATGCGGCATGACCCGGCGCAGGCGGGAGAGCAGGGCGTTGCGGTAGTCCCAGCCGTCGGCCGACGCCGTGCGCTGCGTGAAGGAGGCGCTCGCGACGAGCTGTTCCTCCGGTCCGAGGACGGCGAGCACCACGGTGGACGGCACGGGGCTGTGCCGGGAGTGCAGACCGCTGACGACCTCACGCGGGTTGCGCAGCAGGGGAATCCCGGCCGCGGTCCACTCGGCGGGTTCCAGCAGTCTGCCGTGCCGGCTGGTGCCACCGGTGGCCATGGCCAGGGACGCGGTCGAGTGCGGGGCGAATCCGAAGGTCACGGTCCTCCCTTCGGGTACACGCCCGCGGACGGGCACGGCTGGCTGAGGGCGCGCCGCAGCGCGGCCCAGGAGAGTGCCGACGAGCCGAGCGGGAGCACTCCGATTCTCGCGTGGCTGTTGAGCATGCGGCAACGAGCAATTGACGCCGCCGACCGGAATTCGCCGGTATGCCGTTCATATCCTTGCCCCGCCATGCCGTGGATGACGCATCGGGCTACGGCTGGAGCGCCAGGACCAGCGGGAACACCCCCTTCGCGCCCGCCCGACGCAGAAGCCTGGCGGCCACGGCGAGCGTCCACCCGCTTTCCGCCCGGTCATCCACGAGGAGAATCGGAGCCGCTGCCTCTGCGAGTGTCGCAGCGAGGGCTGGGGGAACGGTCAACGCCTGGTGGAGGCCGCGTACCCGCTGGGCGCTGTTCGAGGAGGGCAGCCCGAACTCCGGCGCCTGGTCCGTGTACGCGAGCGCCCCGAGCAGCGGCATCCGTCCGACCTCCGCGATGCGCGCGGCCAGCGAACCGACCAGCTGGGGACGGCTGCGCGAGGGCAGCGCGACCACGCCGACCGGCCGGGCGGGCGCGTCCGGTGCCCCGGACGCCCAGCCGCCCGGCCCCCGTGCCCAGTCCGCCAGCACCGCCACCACGGCCTGCGCGACATCGTCAGCAACCGGCTGGTCGGGAGCCTGCGGCGCGAGCATCGGCCGCAGCCGGTTGCCCCAGCCGATGTCGGAGAGCCGGCCCAGCGCCCGCCCCGTGAAGGCCTGTTCGCCCACCGGGATCTTGCCCTTGAGGTCCACGCCGACCGCGGCGAGCCCCGTCGGCCACATCTTGCGCGGCTCCAGCTCCACCCCGGGCCGGCCCAGCTCCCCGCGGGCGGTGTCCAGAGCGGTGGAGGAGACCTCCGCCGTGAACCGGACCCCGGCGCAGTTGTCGCAGCGGCCGCACGGCGCCGCCTCCTCGTCGTCGAGCTGGCGGCGCAGGAACTCCATGCGGCACCCGGTGGCCGCCGCGTAGTCCCGCATCGCCTGCTGCTCGGCGGCCCGCTGCCGGGCCACCCAGGCGTAGCGCTCGGTGTCGTACGCCCACGGCTCGCCGGTGGAGGTCCAGCCGCCCTTCACCCGGTGCACCGCGCCGTCCACGTCGAGGACCTTGAGCATGGTCTCCAGCCGGGTGCGGCGCAGGTCGACCAGCGGCTCCAGGGCGGGCAGCGACAGCGGCCGGTTCGCCTGGGCCAGGACTTCCAGGGTGCGGCGCACCTGCTGTTCCGGCGGGAACGCCACCGAGGCGAAGTACTGCCAGATCGCCTCGTCCTCGCGGCCGGGCAGCAGCAGCACCTCCGCGTGCTCCACACCACGGCCGGCGCGGCCGACCTGCTGGTAGTAGGCGATGGGGGAGGAGGGCGAGCCAAGGTGCACCACGAAGCCGAGGTCGGGCTTGTCGAAGCCCATGCCCAGCGCGGACGTGGCCACCAGGGCCTTGACCCGGTTGGCCTGGAGGTCGTTCTCGGCCTGCTCGCGGTCGGCGTTCTCGGTCTTGCCGGTGTACGAGGAGACCGTGTGCCCGCGGTGTCGCAGGTACGCGGTGACCTCCTCGGCGGCGGCGACCGTCAGCGTGTAGATGATCCCCGAACCGGGCAGCTCGGCGAGGTGGTCGGCGAGCCAGGCCAGCCGGTGCGCCGCGTCGGGCAGCGTCAGCACCGCGAGGCTCAGGCTCTCCCGGTCCAGGGCGCCGCGGAGCACCAGGGCGTCCGTGCCGGCGCCGGTGCCCAGCTGTTCGGCGACGTCCGCGGTCACGCGGGCGTTCGCCGTGGCGGTCGTGGCCAGCACCGGGACGCCCGGCGGAAGATCGGCCAGCATGGTGCGCAGGCGCCGGTAGTCCGGACGGAAGTCGTGCCCCCAGTCGGAGATGCAGTGGGCCTCGTCCACCACGAGCAGGCCGGTGGCGGCGGAGAGCTTGGGGAGCACCTGGTCGCGGAAATCGGGATTGTTGAGCCGCTCCGGACTCACCAGCAGGACATCGACGTCGCCCGCGGCGATCTCGGCCTGAATTCCCTCCCATTCCTCGGGATTGGCCGAATTGATGGTGCGGGCGCGGATACCCGCCCGGGCCGCGGCTTCGACCTGATTTCGCATCAGCGCGAGCAGCGGGGAGACGATCACGGTAGGGCCGGCGCCGCTCGCCCGCAGCAGCGAGGTGGCGACGAAGTACACCGCGGACTTGCCCCAGCCGGTGCGCTGCACCACCAGGGCGCGCCGCTTGTCCGCGACCAGGGCTTCGATCGCCCGCCACTGGTCCTCGCGCAGCCGGGCGGTGCCCGTGGGGTCGCCCACGAGACGGGCCAGTACGGAGTCGGCCGAGGACCTCAGGTCTGCGTTCATGCCCCCATGCAACCCGATGCCTCTGACATAGCGCCAATGCCGCTCGCGGCCTGTGGATGTTGAATACCGCAACGATTCGGGAGTTATCCACAGGGGTTTTCGGATCGGATCTTGCGCGGGACCGTCGGGGCATGACGAACAACCACGAAGCACGCACCCCGTCCGGACGGCCTGCCGTCAGCCCCTCCGGATCCCCCGACGACCCCCGGATCACCCTGCGCAGCCCTGCCGAGCTGGCCGACGCGCTGCCCTACATGCTCGGCTTCCACCCGACCGACTCCCTCGTCATGGTCGCCGTGCACGGCGAGGGCGGGCGCTTCGGCGGCCGGCTCCGCGTCGGCATCCCGACCGACACGGCGGAGTGGGAGCACATCGCCCGGCAGGCCGCCGAGTGCCTGGTCCGCGGAAGCGAGCGGCGCGGAGAGAAGCCCGACGGCATCGTCGTCTACCTCTGCCAGGACCCGTACGGCGAGGAGAGCGGGCAACGGGTGATGACCCGGCTGCGCCCGCTCGCCCAGCGGATCCGGCTGGCCTGCGGAGCACTGGACGTGCCCGTACTGGAGGCCCTGTGCCTCTCCGGCGGGCGGTACTGGTCCTACTGCTGCCCCGACGAGCGCTGCTGCCCGGCCGAGGGCAGTGCCCTGGCCGCGCCCGGAACCTCGGTGATGGCCGCCGCGGCCACCTTCGCCGGGCTCCAGGTCCGGGGCTCGCTCCGGCAGATCGAGGGGCGGCTGACACCGATGTGCGGCCCGGCGGCCGCGGAGATGGAGCGGGCCCTGGACCGGGCGGCCGCCGCACTGGTGCCGAAGATCCTCGACGGGGCCACCCGGGAGGAGGTGGGCGCCGAGACCGTCACGCTGGCCCGCGCCCTGATGCAGCGCATGACCCTCGCCCCGCCGGTCGAGGGCGGGCCCGGCGCCGACGACTGGGACGACGCGCTGCTCGGGCACGACGAAGCCGCCTCGCTGATCCTCGGGCTCCAGGACCGCGAGATCCGCGACATCGCCGCCGAGTGGATGGAGGACGAGGAAGCCGCGCCCGCCCTGCGCCTGTGGCGGGCCCTGGCCCGGCGCTGCGTGGGGGCCTACGGGGAGCATGCCGCGGCCCCGCTCACCCTCGCCGGCTGGGTGTTGTGGTCCACCGGGGACGAGCCGACCGCCCGGATCGCGCTCAGCCTGGCGCTGCGGGCCGACTCCGAGTACCGGTTCGCCCAGCTCCTCCACCACGCCTGCAACGAGGGCATCGACCCCGAGGGGCTGCGGCACTGCCTGCGTGAGGAGCGGCGTCGCCGGGAGCCGCGGCGCAAGCGCCCGACGGCCGGCACCCGCCCACCGGGCCGCCGAGTCCGCACGGCCCGCCGCGAGCCCCGCCGCACCGCGGGGAGCGACCAGTGAGCCGCGGCCGGCGCGGCCCCGCGTGGCGGCTGCGCCGTGCGGTCGGCGCCGCGCTGCGCCGAAGGCTCCCACCCGGGCGGGCACAGGGGCCGCCGGGGCCCGTGTCCCGGGCGGGGGTGGGGGCGTTGCGCTGGGGGGCGGTGAGGGCCCGGCCGCGCCGCCGCCCAGCCGAACCGACCGGAGCGCAGACAAGGCGACGCATGTCTCACCCCGTACCCCCCGCCCGTGTACCTCCCTCCCGCAGACCCGACCTGCCGCCCGTGCACGGCGCCGTGATCTGTCTTGCCGCGCCCTGCCTGGTCATCTCACCGGAGCACGGCCAGCTCACCGGGCGGGGGATCGACGGGATCTACCGCTCCGGCCGTCGGCTGCTCTCCCGTTGTGTGCTGCGCGTCGGCGGGCGGGATCCGGTCGCCGTCCAGGGGCGCAGCCTCGGGCCCGACCGGGCCTCCTTCACCGCCACGGTGCGGACCGGAGCGGAGGCCGGTCCCGATCCCGACGTCGGCGTGGAGCGGGTCCGGCACGCGGACGGAACCGAGCGGATCACCCTGCGCAGCTTCACGGCCAGGCCGCTGCGGCTGCCCGTGGAGGTCTCCCTCGGCACCGACCTCGCGGAGCTGGCCGACGTGGCGGCCGGGCGGGCCGGGCCGGAGCTGCCCGCCGGGGTGCATGCCGCAGGGCTGCGCTGGAGCACCGGCCAGGAGCAGGCCGTCACCGCGGCCGATCCGCCGCCGGACGATGCGCTCGCCTCGGCCGGGCTGCTGCGCTGGGAGCTCGAACTCGCACCCGG
Source organism: Streptomyces sp. NPDC060028 (assembly GCF_042736725.1). Classification (NCBI taxonomy): domain Bacteria; kingdom Bacillati; phylum Actinomycetota; class Actinomycetes; order Kitasatosporales; family Streptomycetaceae; genus Streptomyces; species Streptomyces sp. NPDC060028. The sequence goes on from NZ_JBHWVJ010000036.1 coordinate 29,044, forward strand.
CGAGTCCCGCACGATCGAGCTGCGGACCACGCGGGACCGCAGTGCGCGGGCCCCCGCCGGGCAGGTGGCCAACCCGCTGGCCGACGCCCGCGCCGAGGGCGACGACCCGAGGGCCGAAGCGTGGTTCCGGACCAGTGTCGAAGACCTCGGCGCGCTGCTGCTGAGGGATCCACGGGAGCCGGCCGACGCCTACGCGGCGGCCGGGGTGCCGTGGCGCCTCGGTTTGGCCCCGGCGGAATCGCTGTGGGCCGCCCGGATGGCGCTGCCGCTCGGCACCGGGCTGGCCGCGGCCACCCTGCGCACCCTGGCCCGGACCCAGACCGGCGGCCGTGGTCCCGACGCGGGGAAGATTCCGGGGCCGCTGCGCGGGGCGGGACCGCAGCTGCCGCCGAGCTGCACCGGGACCGAGGCGACGCTTGCCTTCCCGGCGGTGCTCGCCGAAGCCCGCCGATGGGGGATGCCCGAGGCGGAGGTGGCCGGGCTGCTCCCGGCCGCCGAGCGGTGCCTGGGCTGGCTGCGGGGGGCTCTGGGGCCGGACGGGTTCCTGGCCGACCCCGATCCCGGGCCGCGCCGCTGCGAAACCCAGGCCCACGCCCACCGGGCCGCCCTGCTCGGCGCCGACCTGCTCGACGGCTGCGGCCGGCCCGGAGCCGAGGAGTGGCGGGAGTGGGCCGCCGAGCTGCGGGAGCGGTTCCAGGCCGGGTTCTGGGTCGACGGGCTGGACGGCGGCCGGCCCGCGGCGGCCCTGCACCCCGACGGGCGCCCGCTGCCCCGGCTGACGGGAGCCGCCGTGCACCTGCTGGACACCGGGCTGCTCGGCGGCGGCCGGCTCGCGCGGGGGCTGCTGGACCCGGTCCGTACCGAGCAGCTCGCGCGGCTGCTCGGGGCTCCCGCCATGGACTGCGGATGGGGGCTGCGGAGCATGGCGACCCGCGAGCCCGGGCACAACCCGTTCGGCCACCGCTCGGGTGCGGTACGGGCGTACGAGAGTGCCGTGGCGGTGGCCGGCCTGGCGCAGGCGGGCTTCGAGAAGGAGGCCGCCGGACTGCTCCGCGGGCTGCTCGACGCGGCGGAGAGCTTCGGGTACCGGTTGCCGGAGATGTACGCGGCCGAGCAGCGCACCGCCGGCAGCGCCCCGCTCCCGCACCCGGCCGCCTGCCGCCCCGCGGCGGTCGCGGCCGCCGCGGGCGTCCACGTACTGACGGCCCTCGCCGGGATCCGCCCCGACGCCCCGGCCGGCACGGTCGCCCTCGTCCCGCTCCCGGGCGCCCCGCTGGGCGCGCTGCGGCTGTCGGGGCTGCGCGTCTCGGGGGAGCCCTTCGCCGTGCGGGTCACCCGACTCGGCCTCGGCATGGTGGAGGAGGCGGCAGATGCGCTGCAACTGGGTGTTTAGGGTGGCGGCCGGAGGGCCGGCGCGGGTGGGGCTCGGCGATCCGATCGGCCGGGCGGGCCCCAGGTGGTGTGCCGCCGCGTTCAGGATCACCAAAGCTCTGTTTATCGTCAGGCAGACGACTATGATCGCGGCATGTCGCCCTACGACCCGTCGGCCTTTCCGCCCTTCGCCGTCACCGTCGACCTGGTCGTGCTCACCGTTCGGCGCCACGCGCTCTGTGCGCTGGTCGTCCGGCGGGGTGAGCAGCCGTTCCAGGGGCGCTGGGCGCTGCCCGGAGGCTTCGTGCGCGAGGACGAGGACCTGGCGGCGGCCGCCGCGCGGGAGCTGTCCGAGGAGACCGGACTGTGCGCGCACGACCCGGCCGAGCCCGGCGCGGGCAACGGAGCGCATCTCGAACAACTGGCGACGTACGGCGACCCGAAGCGCGATCCGCGGATGCGCGTGGTCAGCGTGGCGCACCTGGTGCTGGCTCCGGACCTGCCCGCGCCCCGGGCCGGCGGCGATGCCAACAGTGCGCGGTGGGCCCCCGTCGACGAGGTCCTGGCCACCACCGACGGGGCGTCCGCGGGACTCGCCTTCGACCATGAGCGGATCCTCGCCGACGGAGTCGAGCGGGCCCGCTCGAAGATCGAGTACTCCTCCCTGGCCACCGCCTTCTGCCCGCCGGAGTTCACCGTCGGCGAGCTGCGCCGGGTCTACGAGGCCGTCTGGGGCGTCGCCCTCGACCCCCGCAACTTCCACCGCAAGGTCACCGGGACTCCCGGGTTCCTGGTGCCGGCCGGAGGGACGACGACCCGTCAGGGCGGCCGCCCCGCCCAACTGTTCCGGGCCGGCGGCGCGACCCTGCTCAATCCGCCGATGCTGCGTCCGGAAGTCTGACGTTCCACCACCGACACGGTCGGGCTCCCGAACCGGTTGCGCTAAAAATCGGACATATCGCGTTATCTTGTTTGCGGTAATCACACTGCCGCAGAGCGGTCTCACACCCCGCGAGAGAAGCGATGCTCCAGGCCATCGGACTCACCAGTACGCCCCGTCGAGACCTCCCGCCCCTCGTGGACGACCTCACCTTCGAGGCCCGCCCGGGGCACGTGACCGCCCTCCTCGGTGAACCGGGCGCGGGCAAGACCACCGCACTGCGGCTCATGCTCGAGCTGGAACCGGGCCGCGGCGTCACCTACTTCCGCGGCCGGCCGCTGCACCGCATCCCGCACCCCGGCCGTGAGGTCGGTGTGCTGCTCGGCGACCTTCCCGGCAACCCGGCGCGGACCGTGCGCAACCAGCTGCGGATGCTGTGCGCCGCCGCGGGGGTGCCGGCTTCGCGGGCCGACACCATGCTGGAGGTCGTCGGCCTGGCGGGCCTGCGCGACCAGCGCCTCGGATCGCTGTCGCTCGGTATGGAGCGCCGGGTCGGGCTGGCCGCGGCGCTGCTCGCCGACCCCTGCACGCTGCTCCTGGACGAACCGGGCGCCGGGCTCTCCCCCCGCGAGCGGGGCTGGCTGCACGCACTGTTGCGCGGCCACGCCGCACTGGGCGGCGCGGTGCTCTTCACCACCGACGACGCGAAGGAGGCCGCCCGCAGCGCCGACCGGGTCGTCAGCATCGAGTCGGGCCGGCTCGTCGCCGACCAGGACGCCGCGGAGTTCGCCCGCACCCGGCTGCGGCCGCGGGTGGCCGTGCGCACCCCGCACGCCGCACGGCTGGCCGACGTACTGGGCCGCGAGGCACGGGCCGCGCAGCGCGCGGTGGAGATCGTCGAGGAGAGCGGAAGCCGGCTGTCGGTGTACGGCAGCAACTGCGCCGAGGTCGGCGAGGCGGCTTTCCGGCACGGCGTCCTGGTCCACCAGCTCGCCGACGAGACCGGTGACGCCGGAGCGCCGCCGACGCTCCCGCGCGCCCGGGCCGAGGCCGACGGCCGGGAAGGGGCCGGAGCCCCGGGCGGCAGCGGCGACGACGGCGGTTACGACAGGGGTGAGAGCGGTTACGACAGCGGGCACGGCCGCCCCCGCTCCCGGGGGCCCGCTTCGGCGGTGCGCCGGGTCGGCGGCCCGCTCCGGCCCCTCCGCTACGAGCTGCACCGCGTCTTCGGCACCGCCACACCCGCCCTCACCGCGGCCTTCACCGTCGCGGTCTCCGTCGTCATCGCGCTGGTCCTCGCCCGCACCGGCCAGACCCCGCAGAACCGGCTGCTCGCCGCCTGGCCGGAGCTGCTCCCGCTGCCGCCCGCCGCCCTCGGCGCCGGACTGCTCGGGGCGCTCGCCTTCGGCGAGGAGTACCGCTACCCCGCGCTCGCCGCCGACCGCGGCACCGTCCCGCGCCGGATGGGGCTGCTCACCGCCAAGCTGGGGGTCACCGCCGCCCTCGCCCTGCTCCTGGGTGCACTGGCCGTCGCCGCCGACGCCGCGGCCCTCAAGCTGGTCTTCGACAGCGGCCCGCTGCGCTCCCCGGCGCAATGGGTCTCCCCGGCCGCGAGTTGGGCGGGGCTGCTCATCGGCTGCGCCTGGTCCGGGGTGCTGGCCTCCGGTGTCTTCCGCTCGGCGGCGGCGGGCCTGGCCGCGGTGCTGGCCGTACCGGTGGCGGTCGTGCCGCTGGTACGCAAGGCGCTCGACGGACCGTCCGCGTACCCGGTGGGCGGACTCGCCGCCCGGCTGCGCGGCATGGCCTGGGCGCAGTGGCCGCCGGAGGCCGACCGCCTCGTGCTCGGCGCGCTGAGGGTGATGGCCCAACCCGTCGGGACCGCACTGGTGTTGTCGCTGATGGTCCTGTTGTGCGCCTATGGGTTCACAGGACTGCGCAGCAGAGTCCGTTGGTGATCATTCCGGCGCCGGAGATGTCCGCAATGAGGTCGTTGGCGTTCGTGTCGGGTGAAGCGGACCGCAACTCCCCGTAAAAGGCCCGGTTATTTACGATAAGTCGTCAATTGCGTAGGTGGCACCGATCACCCTTTCGTGTGCTTTTCACCAAAGACCTCAAGGGTCATCGAGGCACGGCCGACAAAGGATTCGTGAGTACCCTTGCGCACACCATGATGACCGCCGCCCGCCACGCCGACTCCGGCATCGCCGGCCCGGGCGAACTCGACCGCTACCCCTACGCGGAGGCCCCCGGGACCGACCGTGTCGCAGTGCCCCACTGGGACGGAGGCGACGTCGAGTTGAGCCGGGTCGGCCGCCGCGCGGCCGGCAGCCGCGGCCGCGGACTGCACGGCCAACTCGTCCAGCAGCTCGGCCAGATGATCGTCTCCGGCGACCTCGGCGCGGACCGCCCGCTGGTCCCCGAGGAGATCGGCCAGCGCTTCGAGGTCTCCCGCACGGTCGTCCGCGAATCCCTCCGGGTCCTGGAGGCCAAGGGCCTCGTCAGCGCCCGCCCCAACGTCGGCACCCGGGTCCGCCCGGTCGCGGACTGGAACCTGCTCGACCCCGACATCATCGAGTGGCGGGCCTTCGGTCCCCAGCGCGACGAGCAGCGCCGCGAGCTGGGCGAGCTCCGCTGGACCATCGAGCCGCTCGCCGCCCGCCTCGCCGCCGGCCACGGCCGCCCCGACATCCAGCAGCGCCTGGCCGACATGGTCGAGATCATGGGCCACGCCCTCGGCCAGGGCGACTCCATCACCTTCGCGCGCGCCGACAACGAGTTCCACGCGCTGCTCATCCAGGTCGCGGGCAACCGCATGCTGGAGCACCTCTCCGGCATCGTCTCCTGCGCCCTCCAGGTCTCCGGCAGCCCCATCACCGCCTGTGACCGCCCGAGCGAGACCGGCGTCGCGCACCACGCACGCATGGTCGAGGCCCTCGCCGCCGGCGACGCGACGGGCGCCGAGAACGCCATGCGCCAGCTCCTGACGGTGCATCCGGAGGTCGAGCGCGTGGTTCCCGCCCCGCGCGAGCACTGACGGGCGCACGCGCGGGGGCGCGGGGGTGCACCACCTGTCGCCGGGCCCGGTCGGGTCCGGCGACACCGGCGTCCGGCGGTGCGCAGCCCCTGTCGGCGGGGGCCGTCCGGCCCTCTCGGCCGGGCCTGTTCGGCCGCGTCGGACGGGTGGAGGACCGGCGCCGGACCCGCCTGTGTGACCGTATGACCGGCATGGCGGCAAACGCGGTGTGATTCGGGCCACGAAGATTGGGCGTAACGCTCCGCGAGGTCACGCGATGACCTAAGAGGTGATGGCCGACGGAGGGAAGACAGCAGCCCTTGCGGGTGCTGTACAGCTCCCCGGCCCCTGCCCGCGCCCCCGGCCCATCCCCAGTCGGTGGTCGTCGGCTCCGGTCCAGCACCACCAGGCCCGGGGTCGGAAGCCGTTTCCATCGTTCCGAGAGGTTGTTCGTGTCGGCCAGCACATCCCGTACGCTCCCGCCGGAGATCGCCGAATCCGAGTCTGTGATGGCGCTCGTCGAGCGGGGCAAGGCCGAGGGGCAGATCGCCGGCGATGACGTGCGTCGGGCCTTCGAGGCTGACCAGATTCCTGCGACCCAGTGGAAGAATGTTCTGCGCAGCCTCAACCAGATCCTCGAGGAAGAGGGTGTGACGCTGATGGTCAGTGCCGCGGAGTCGCCCAAGCGCACCACCCGCAAGAGCGTCGCAGCCAAGAGCCCCGTCAAGCGGACGGCCACCAAGACCGTGACGGCGAAGACCGCGGCCGCTCCGTCCGCCGACACCACGGCCGGCGCCGACACCACGGACCCGGCGGCCGAGCCGTTGGCCCCGCAGGCCGCGGACGCTCTCGCGCAGGATCCCGGAACCGAACCCGCCGCCAAGAAGACGGCGGCGAAGAAGACGGCAGCCAAGAAGGCCGCACCCGCGAAGAAGACCGCGGCCAAGAAGACGGCGGCGAAGAAGACCGCCGCCAAGAAGGACGCGGACGACGGCGACGAGGAGACCACCGACGAGGGTCGCGACGCCGCGAAGGCCGACGCCGACGAGGAAGAGGAGGGCGGGGAGAACAAGGGCTTCGTCATCTCCGACGACGAGGACGACGCCCCCGCCCAGCAGGTCGTCGTGGCCGGCGCCACCGCCGACCCCGTCAAGGACTACCTCAAGCAGATCGGCAAGGTGCCGCTCCTCAACGCCGAGCAGGAGGTCGAGCTCGCCAAGCGGATCGAGGCGGGCCTGTTCGGCGAGGACAAGCTGGCCAACTCCGACAAGCTCGCGCCCAAGCTCAAGCGCGAGCTGGAGATCATCGCCGAGGACGGCCGCCGGGCCAAGAACCACCTGCTGGAGGCCAACCTCCGCCTCGTGGTCTCCCTGGCCAAGCGCTACACCGGCCGCGGCATGCTCTTCCTGGACCTGATCCAGGAGGGCAACCTCGGCCTGATCCGCGCGGTCGAGAAGTTCGACTACACCAAGGGCTACAAGTTCTCCACGTACGCCACCTGGTGGATCCGCCAGGCGATCACCCGCGCCATGGCGGACCAGGCCCGCACCATCCGCATCCCGGTACACATGGTCGAGGTCATCAACAAGCTGGCCCGCGTCCAGCGCCAGATGCTCCAGGACCTGGGCCGCGAGCCCACCCCGGAGGAGCTGGCCAAGGAACTCGACATGACCCCCGAGAAGGTCATCGAGGTCCAGAAGTACGGCCGCGAGCCGATCTCCCTGCACACCCCGCTCGGCGAGGACGGCGACAGCGAGTTCGGCGACCTCATCGAGGACTCCGAGGCGGTCGTCCCGGCCGACGCCGTGAGCTTCACACTCCTGCAGGAGCAGCTGCACTCGGTGCTCGACACCCTGAGCGAGCGCGAGGCGGGCGTGGTCTCGATGCGCTTCGGCCTCACGGACGGGCAGCCCAAGACCCTCGACGAGATCGGCAAGGTCTACGGAGTCACGCGCGAGCGCATCCGCCAGATCGAGTCCAAGACCATGTCGAAGCTGCGCCACCCGTCCCGGTCCCAGGTGCTGCGCGACTACCTGGACTGACCTGGACCGGCCTCGACCGGCCTGGACCGGCCGGGCCGGTCCGGCCGGCGGCCCGGTGCCGGGGGCCGCGCGCGGGTGCGCGCGGCCACCGGGCATCCCACTCTGGGTGGAGCAATGCACACCCGGAGTCAGGAGGCCTCATGCGTCGTCCCTTTGCCCATGTCCTGGCGGGCACGCTGACCCTGTTGGCGGGCGCGGCGGCGGCGCCGCTGGCCGGCGCGCCGCAAGCCGCCGCGGACAGCGTGGTGATCGGCGGGAAGCCGGTGAAGGCGGCCGACAGTCCCTGGGTCGTGGCCCTCGCGAGCCGTGACCGGTTCGGGGGTACGCGGGGCGGCCAGTTCTGCGGGGGCGTCGTCGTGGCCCCGACCAAGGTGCTGACCGCGGCCCACTGCCTGAGCCGCCAGGTGCTGGGCGGTCCCGTCGACTCCGTCGCCGACTTCCGGGTGATCACCGGGCGTACGGAGCTCAGGGCGACCGACGGCCGGGAGATCGCGGTGCGGTCGGCCAGGGTGAACCCGGCCTACGACCCCGCGAGCAATGCCGGGGACCTGGCCGTACTGGAACTGGAAGAAGCCGTACCGGCGCACTACGTGTTGCCCGTGGCCGGGGCGGGGCATCCGGCGTACACGGCGGGGACCGAGGCCGCCGTGTACGGCTGGGGCGACACGAGCGGATTCGGTGACTACGCGTACGCACTACGGGCCGCGCGGGTGACGGTGCTGCCCGACGAGGTGTGCGGCCGGGCCTACCCGGGGGACGCCGACGGCCAGTACCGGGCCGAGTCGATGGTGTGCGCGGGAGACCTGGAGGGCGGCAAGGACGCCTGCCAGGGGGACAGCGGCGGGCCGCTGGTGGCTCAGGGGCGGCTCATCGGGGTCGTTTCCTGGGGGCGCGGCTGCGGGCGCGCGGACAGCCCGGGGGTGTACACGCGGATCGCGCCGCTGGCCGGCTTCGTGACCGGCCCGGAGACGGGCCCGCAGAGCCCGAGTGACCCGGAGGCCCAGGAGCCGTCTCGGACGGCGCTACAGCCCGCACAGGGGCCCGTCAAGGCTCCGTACGTGGGAAACCGGCCGACGCCCGGACGCTGAGACGGGGCCCGCACGCGCGTCCGGACATGAGGACGGGCGGCGCCCCCGGGTCTCAGGGGTGCCGCCCGTCGACCGGCCTGGCCGGTCCTGGCTCGTCGGATGCGAGGTATAGGCCTTGTGTCAGCGGTCCTCGGTGTCGGCCGCATTCGCGGTCGGAGCGGACGTGAGCCGCTCGGTCTCATCCTGTATTTCCGCGGCGATCTTCTTGAGTTCCGGCTCGAACTTACGCCCGTGGTGGGCGCAGAAGAGCAGTTCACCGCCGCTCAGCAGGACGACGCGCAGATATGCCTGGGCGCCGCAACGGTCGCATCGGTCAGCGGCCGTCAGCGGGGTCGCGGGTGTCAGAACAGTAGTCACGTCGCCTCTTCTCTAGCTCGACGAGCTGTCGTACCAGGGTCAACATCCAACCAGGCCGAAAACGTTCCCGCTCGCGGCTTTTCCTCGAAACTTCCTTCCGAAGCTGGCCGGCTGCTGCCGGTTGGCGGCGAAGGAGCCGTATTGCGTTGCTTTACGGTTTCGCGTTGTCAGTCGTTCGCTTGTAGCAGTTCCGTCCTCCCCGGCTGAGTGCCGGTTGTTCATGAGGACGTGCCCGAACCCTAAATGGTTCATGCGTCGAAGGGAACGTGATGTTTGCTTCACTCCCACGGGGGATCGAACACCCGTGCGGGCCTGCACTAGGCTGATGAAGCGCGAGGGTGGCGTTGCATCGGCTCTACCAGGCCTCGGTACCCTCTGACCGGCAACCGAGCCACCCTGCGCCCGACCGGGCCAGAAAAGAAATTCAGCGAGGAGCGAACTGCGTGACCGCCGACACGTCCGTGCCTTCCAGCGCACTGCTGACCGGAGCAGACCGGGACGGCTCCAACTACACCGCGCGGCACCTGCTCGTCCTCGAAGGCCTCGAGGCCGTCCGCAAGCGCCCCGGCATGTATATCGGGTCCACCGACAGCCGTGGCCTCATGCACTGCCTCTGGGAGATCATCGACAATTCCGTCGACGAGGCCCTGGGCGGGTACTGCGACCACATCGAGGTGATCCTCCACGAGGACTCGTCCGTCGAGGTCCGGGACAACGGCCGTGGCATCCCCGTCGACGTCGAGCCCAAGACCGGCCTCTCCGGCGTCGAGGTCGTCATGACCAAGCTGCACGCCGGCGGAAAGTTCGGCGGCGGCTCGTACGCCGCCTCCGGCGGCCTGCACGGCGTCGGCGCCTCCGTGGTCAACGCCCTCTCCGCCCGCCTGGACGTCGAGGTCGACCGGAACAGTGCGACCCACGCCATCAGCTTCCGCCGCGGCGTCCCGGGCATGTTCACCGAGCAGGGCCCCGAAAGCCCCTTCGACCCCGCCAACGGCCTGCGCAAGGCCAAGCGGGTCGCCAAGGGCAAGACCGGCACCCGGATCCGCTACTGGACCGACCGGCAGATCTTCCTGAAGGACGCCCGGCTCAATCTGGAGACGCTCTACCAGCGCGCCCGCCAGACCGCCTTCCTGGTCCCCGGCCTGACCCTGGTCGTGCGCGACGAGCGCGCGCTCGAAGGCGCCGGCAAGACCGAGGAGATCTTCCGCTACGACGGGGGCATCGGCGAGTTCTGCGACTACCTCGCCCAGGACAAGGCCGTCTGCGACGTGCTGCGCCTGACCGGCACGGGCACCTTCAAGGAGACCGTCCCGGTCCTGGACGACCGCGGCCACATGACCCCGACCGAGGTCACCCGCGAGCTCGGCGTGGACATCGCCCTGCGCTGGGGCACGGGGTACGAGACCAACGTCAAGTCCTTCGTGAACATCATCGCCACCCCCAAGGGCGGCACCCACGTCTCCGGCTTCGAGCGCTCGATCGCCAAGACCGTGAACGAGGTGCTGCGCTCCGCGAAGCTGCTGCGCGTGGCCGAGGACGACGTGGTCAAGGACGACGCGATGGAGGGCATGACGGCGGTCGTCACCGTCCGCCTCGCCGAGCCGCAGTTCGAGGGCCAGACCAAGGAGGTGCTCGGCACCTCGGCGGCCACCCGGATCGTCGCGGCCGTCGTCGCCAAGGAGCTCAAGGCCTTCCTGACCTCCACGAAGCGCGACGACAAGCAGCAGGCCCGCGCCGTGATGGAGAAGATCGTCGCGGCTGCCCGGACCCGGATCGCGGCCCGCCAGCACAAGGAGGCACAGCGGCGCAAGACCGCCCTGGAGTCCTCCTCGCTGCCCGCCAAGCTGGCCGACTGCCGCAGTGACGACGTGGAGCGCAGCGAGCTCTTCATCGTCGAGGGAGACTCCGCTCTCGGCACCGCCAAGCTCGCGCGCAATTCGGAGTTCCAGGCGCTCCTGCCGATCCGCGGCAAGATCCTCAATGTCCAGAAGTCGTCGGTCTCGGACATGCTCAAGAACACCGAGTGCGGGGCGATCATCCAGGTCATAGGAGCCGGCTCGGGCCGGACCTTCGACATCGACGCCGCCCGGTACGGCAAGATCGTCCTGCTCGTCGACGCCGATGTGGACGGCGCGCACATCCGCTGCCTGCTGCTCACGCTGTTCCAGCGGTACATGCGTCCGATGGTCGAGGCGGGCCGGGTCTTCGCAGCCGTGCCGCCGCTGCACCGGATCGAGCTGGTCCAGCCGAAGAAGGGCCAGGACAAGTACGTCTACACGTACTCGGACAACGAGCTGCGCCAGACCCTGCTGGAGTACCAGCGCAAGAACATCCGGTACAAGGACTCGATCCAGCGCTACAAGGGCCTCGGCGAGATGGACGCGGACCAGCTGGCGGAGACCACCATGGACCCCCGCTTCCGGACCCTGCGGCGCATCAACATCGGCGATCTGGACTCGGCCGAGTCGGTCTTCGACCTGCTCATGGGCAATGAGGTCGCCCCGCGCAAGGAGTTCATCACCAGCTCCGCGGCGACCCTGGACCGTTCGCGCATCGACGCCTGACGCGGCGGAGCCCGGCGGCCCTGACGGCACACCGGTGCTCTTCGCTCCATCACCTGAAGGAGTGAAGAGCACCGGGACACCAGTCCGGAAAGCGTCCATTCCGCACATCCTTGTGGGCACGCGGCCAATGCGGCAGCGGACAAGGAGAGTTCGGTGGACAAGCACGAAGGTCGCGATGCCGGAACGATCCGGCTCGACGACCCCTGGTACGACGCGCTGGCCGTCGGCTGGGGCGAGGGCGAGGACACGTCCCCGCCGCGCCCCGCCCCCGGCGCCCGGCCCGCGCCCGGGGCGTCAGACATCTACCTCGAAGTGCAGCGCAGCGCCGCCTTCCAGGAGGTCCGCAGCCGCTACCGAAGGTTCGTCGTCCCCGCCACCGCCGGATTCTTCCTCTGGTACGTCGCCTACGTGGGCGCCGCCACCATGGCGCCCGGGTTCATGGCCCGGCCCGTGATGGGCGCGGTCAACGTGGCGCTGCTGGCCGGACTCGGCCAGTTCCTCAGCACCTTCCTGCTGACCTGGGCGTACGCCCGCCACGCGCGGCTGCGCCGCGACCGGGCCGCGCTCGACCTGCGCTGGACGGTCTTCGAGCAGGAGCAGGTCCGCCGGACGGATGCCGGCGAGCGCGCCCGGACCCGGGGGGACGGCCGGTGACCGCCGAGCACCAGGCACTCGCGCTGATCCTGTTCAGCGCCTTCGTCGCCGTCACCCTGGGCATCACCACCTGGGTCAGCCGCAACAGGCACGGATCGGCGGAGGAGTTCTACGCGGGCGGGCGGCTGTTCTCCCCTCTGGAGAACGGTTTCGCCATCGCCGGTGACTACATGTCGGCCGCCTCCTTCCTCGGCATCTCCGGCCTGATCGCCCTCTTCGGCTACGACGGCATGCTGTACTCGGTGGGCTTCCTGGTCGCCTGGCTGGTGGTGCTGTTCCTCGTGGCCGAACTGGTCCGCAACTGCGGCCGCTTCACCCTCGCCGACGTGGTCGCCGCCCGGATGAGCGAGCGGCCGGTCCGGATCGCCGCCGGGACCTCTTCGGTGGTCGTCTCCGTGCTGTACCTCGTCGCGCAGATGGTCGGCGCGGGCAGCCTGGTGGGCCTGCTGCTCGGGAACTCGGGCACCGGCGCCCGGACGCTGGCCGTGATCGGCGTCGGTGCGCTGATGGTGGTCTACGTGTCCTTCGGCGGGATGCGGGCCACCACCTGGATCCAGATCGTGAAGGCCGTCCTGCTCATGGGCGGGGCGATCACCCTGACGGTGCTGGTGCTGCTCCGCTTCCACGGGAACTTCGACCAGCTCCTCAGCAGCGCCGCCGAGCGCAGCGGGCACGGGCAGCGGTTCCTCGGCCCCGGGCTCAAGTACGGCGGGGACTGGACGGCCCGTTTCGACTTCATGAGCCTCGGGCTCGCTCTGGTGCTCGGGACGGCGGGGCTGCCGCACATCCTGTCCCGCTTCTACACGGTGCCGACCGCGCGGGCGGCCCGCCGCTCGGTGGTCTGGGCGATCGCGCTGATCGGCGGCTTCTACCTGATGACCATCGTGCTCGGCTTCGGGGCGGCCGCGCTGCTGGGGCCGGACCAGGTCCGTACCTCCAACGCCTCGGGGAACACGGCGGTTCCGCTGCTCGCGGCGTACCTCGGCGGAGGCGCCGAATCCACCGGGGGCGCGGTGCTGTTCGCCATCGTGGCCGCCATCGCCTTCGCCACCATCCTCGCGGTGGTCGCCGGGATCACGCTCGCCTCCTCGGCCTCGGTCGCGCACGACCTGTACGCCTCGCTCAAGCGCCGGCACGCCAAGCAGCGCAGCGAGGTGGCGGTGGCCAGGGTGGCGGCCGGCGGCATCGGGGCCGTGGCCATCGCCCTCGGACTGCTCGCCCAGGACCTGAACGTGGCGTTCCTGGTGGGGCTGGCCTTCGCGGTGGCGGCCTCGGCGAATCTGCCGGTGCTGCTGTACTCGCTGTTCTGGCGCGGCTTCACCACCCGGGGCGCCGTCTGGTCGGTGTACGGGGGCCTGGCGCCGGCGGTGGTGCTGGTGGTGCTCTCGCCGGTGGTCTCCGGCAGTCCGGAATCCCTCTTCCCCGGCGTGGACTTCGGGTACTTCCCGCTGCAGAACCCGGGCCTGGTCTCGATCCCGCTGGGCTTCCTGGCGGGCTGGCTGGGCACGGTGACCTCGGCGGATCCCGCCGACGAGGCGAAGCACGCGGAGACGGAGGTCCGCTCCCTGACCGGCGCCGGGGCGGTCTGAGCGGGCGGGTTCCAGCGCTCTACCGGGCCGGGCACCAGGAGTAGCGGTGTTCCGGGCGGCCGGTCTCGCCGTAGCGAAGGGCCAGGGTGACGCGGCCGCTGCGTTCGAGGAGTTTGAGGTAGCGCTGGGCGGTCTGGCGGCTGATGCCCGCGCGCGTGGCGATCTGCTGGGTGGACAGCGGGCCCTCGGCGGCGCGCAGGACCTGGCGGACGAGTTCCGCCGTGGTGGGGGAGTGGCCCTTGGGGAGCTCGTTCGGGGTGCCGGCCGCGGCGAGGGCGCCGAAGATCCGGTCCACCTCGGCCTGTTCGGCCTCGCCGCCCGTTTCCAGGGTCCTGCGCAGCGCTCCGTAGGCCTCCAGCCGGCTCCGCAGGCCGGCGAACGTGAACGGCTTGACCAGGTACTGCAAGGCTCCCAGGCGCATGGCGGCCTGGACGGTGGCGAGGTCGCGGGCGGCCGTCACCATCACCACGTCGGTCCGGTGGCCCAGCTGGCGCAGCCGGCGTACGAGGTCGAGGCCGTTCTCGTCCGGCAGGTAGTGGTCGAGGAGGATCAGGTCCACCGGGTGGGCCGACAGGAACTCCAGGGCCTCGGCCGCGGAATGGGCCTGGCCCGCCACGTGGAAGCCGGGAACCTTCTCCACATACGCCGCGTTGATTCGGGCAACACGCATGTCGTCGTCGACGACCAATACGTGGATCGGGGTCTCGTTCATCGCAGGGCCTCCGGGAGTACGACGGAGAATTCCGCCCCTCCGTCCGCTGCTTCCCCGGCGACGACCGTGCCGCCCTGCCGCTCCGCGAGGCGGCGTACCAGCGCGAGACCCAGCCCGCGCTCGCGGTGGGCCCGGGGCTGTTTGGTCGACCAGCCCTCGGTGAAGATCTCCTCGCGCCGGGCCGGCGGGATGCCCGGCCCGCTGTCCCGGACCCGCAGCACCGCCGTCCGGCCGTCGGTGCGCAGGTCCACCTCCACCAGGGGCGACGCCGAGCCCACCGCGGCGTCCAGGGCGTTGTCGACCAGGTTGCCGACGATGGTGACCAGGCCGCCGGGGTCGACCAGGCGGTCGGGGAGGTGCGCGGCGGAGGCCAGCCGCAGCGGGACGCCGCGCTCCGCCGCGACGGTCGCCTTGCCGACCAGCAGGGCGGCCAGCAGCGGGTCGTGGATCTTCTCGGTGACCTGTTCGGCGGTGCTGCGGTGCACTCCGACGACCTCGGTCACGAACTCGACGGCTTCCTCGTGCAACCCGAGTTCCAGCAGGCCGAGGAGGGTGTGGAGGCGGTTGGCGTGCTCGTGGTCCTGCGCGCGCAGGGCGTCGATCAGCCCCTTGGTGGAGTCGAGCTCGCGGCCCAGATGCTCGAGTTCCGTGCGGTCGCGCAGGGTGGCGACGGCTCCGCCGTCCTGCGTCGGCATCCGGTTGGCGACCAGGACCCGCGGGCCCTGGACGGTGACCAGGTCGTGTCCGCTGACGCGGCCGGCCAGTACGTCGGTGGTGCGGCCGGCGCCGAGTACGTCGTCCAGCGCGCGCCCCGCGACGGAGCCGGCGCGGTGGGGTGAGAGGCCCAGCAGCCGGGCGGCCTCGTCGTTGACCAG
Organism: Streptomyces sp. NPDC060028; assembly: GCF_042736725.1. Classification (NCBI taxonomy): domain Bacteria; kingdom Bacillati; phylum Actinomycetota; class Actinomycetes; order Kitasatosporales; family Streptomycetaceae; genus Streptomyces; species Streptomyces sp. NPDC060028. The sequence goes on from NZ_JBHWVJ010000036.1 coordinate 44,189, forward strand.
GCGGATCCGGCCGTCCCGGTCGAGGGCGATCACGCCCTCGCGGATGGAGTGCAGCATCGCCTCACGCTCGGCGAGCAGCCCGGCGATATCGGAGAAGGCCAGGTCGCGGGTCTGCCGCTGGATGCGGCGGGCCAGCAGGACGGCTGCGAGCGCGCCCGCCGCCAAGGCGCCGCCCGCGTATGCGAAGAGCCCCGGGATGGCGCCGAGCAGCCGGTCGCGGACGCTGTCGTAGGCGATGCCGACCGAGACCGCGCCGATGATCTCGCCGTCGGCCGAGAGCAGCGGGACCTTGCCGCGCGCGGAGCGGCCCAGGGTGCCCTCGTCGATCTCCATCACCTCGCGGCCCGCCAGGGCATCGCTCGGGTCGGTGGAGACCGGCAGGCCGATCCGGTCGGCGCTGGGGTGGGAGCGACGGATGCCGTGCAGGTCGAGGACGACCACGTACTCGGCTCCGGTCGCCCGCCGGATCCGCTCGGCGGTGGCCTGCACGGGGCTGTCCGGCGTGGGCCCCGAGTCCAGGAGGTCGGCGGCCAGTGCCGGGTCGGCGGCGGCGCTCTGCGCGATGGCCAGGGCGCGGCGCATGGCCTGGTCGTCGAGCTGCGCGCTCAGGGGGGCCAGGAACAGCCCGGTGGCCAGCACCAGCACCCCGGCGGCGATGGCGAGCTGGGTGAGCAGGATCTGGGAGACGGCCCGTCTGGGCAGCCCCAGGCGCCGAGCGCTCATGTGGAGGATCCGCATGAGTAGGAACGGTAGGACGGTTCGGGCGGAATCGGAATTTCCAGGGTGCACGCAAATGGCTTGCGTTATTTGCGCCCAGCTTGCGCAAGTCGTGACGGCATAAAAGTGCGGTCAGGGATGTAGACGACTCGGCAACGCTCTGCAATTCTCGCACCGCACCACGCAAATTCCTGTCTCACCTGGTTCAGAAAGCTCATGTCGAGGGACGAGGACATATGAGAAGGCACACCTGGAGATGGCGGGCCCTGGCCGCCCTGATCAGCACGGCCCTGTTGATGTTGGGCTGGCCCGCTCTGAACGCCGTCGCCGCCGGCGGACCGAGCGTCGCGGCGGGCCGCCCCGCCGCCGCGAGCAGCACCAACGGCGCCTACACGGCCGCCAACGTCACCGACGGCAACCAGACCACCTACTGGGAGAGCGCCGGCAGCACCTTCCCGCAGTGGGTGCAGACCGACCTGGGCGCCGCCACCCGCGTCGACCAGGTGGTGCTCAAACTGCCCGCCGCCTGGGAGAGCCGCAACCAGACCCTGTCCGTCCAGGGCAGCGCCGACGGCACCAGCTACAGCACCCTGGTGAACTCGGCGACGTACACCTTCGGCCCGGGCAACGGGAACGTCGTCTCCATCGCCTTCCCGGCCTCACAGACCCGGTACGTCCGGATCGACCTCACCGCCAACACGGGCTGGCAGGCCGCCCAGCTCTCCGAGCTGGAGGTCCACGCCCCCGGAGAGTCCTCGACGAACCTGGCGCTCGGCAAGACCCTCTCCGCGAGCAGCAGCACCCAGGTCTACGTCCCGGCCAACGCCAACGACGGCAACGCGGCCAGCTACTGGGAGAGCGTGAACAACGCCATGCCCCAGTGGCTCCAGGCAGACCTCGGCTCCTCCGTACGCGTGGACCGGGTGGTCCTGCGGCTGCCCGAAAACTGGGGCGCCCGCACCCAGACCCTGAAGATCCAGGGCAGCGCCAACGGCTCGGACTACACCGACCTGACCGCGTCCAAGACGTACGACTTCAATGCCGCCGGCGCGAACACGGTGACCATCACCTTCGACGCCGCGACCACCCGCCACCTCCGCGTCTGGATATCGGCGAACTCCGTGCAGCCCGGCGGCCAGCTCTCCGAGCTGGAGATCTACGGCCCGCAGACGGGGGACACCCAGGCGCCGACGGCCCCGGCCCAGCTCGCCTACACCGAGCCCGCCACCGGCCGGATCCAGCTCACCTGGCAGGCCTCCACCGACAACACCGGGGTCACGGGTTACGACGTCTACGCCAACAACCAGCTCCGCACCAGCGTGGCCGGAAACGCCACCGCCTACACCGACACCCAGCCCGCCAACGCGAGCGTGACCTACTACGTACGGGCCAAGGACGCGGCCGGCAACCAGTCGCCGAACAGCAACAGCGTGACCCGCGCGGGCGACACCGGTGACACCCAGGCCCCGACGACCCCCGGCTCCCTGACCCTCACCGAGCCGGCGGCGAGCCAGATCAGGCTCGCCTGGCAGCCCTCCAGCGACAACGTCGGCGTCACCGGTTACGAGGTGTACGCGAACAACGTGCTGCGCACCACGGTCGCGGGCAATGTCACCGCGTACACCGACAGCCAGCCCGCGAGCGCCACCGTGACCTACTTCGTGCGGGCCAAGGACGCGGCCGGCAACCGCTCCGGCGACAGCAACTCCGCGACCCGCAACGGAAGCGGAGGCGGCGGCTCGAACCTGGCCGTCGGCAAGCCCGTCACCGGCTCCTCCGTGATCCACACCTTCGTCGCGGAGAACGCCAACGACAACAGCACCGCCACCTACTGGGAGGGCGCGGCCGGCGCGTACCCCAGCACCCTGACCGTCAAGCTCGGTGCCAACGCCGACGTCGACCGCATCGTGCTGAAGCTGAACCCGGACAGCAGCTGGGGCGCCCGTACCCAGAACATCGAGGTCCTCGGCCGCGAGCAGAGGGCCTCGGGGATCGCCGCCCTGGTCGCCGCGAAGGACTACGTCTTCAACCCGGCGTCCGGCAACACCGTCACCATCCCGCTGACCGCCCGCGTCGCGGACGTCCAGCTGCGCTTCACCTCCAACACCGGCTCCTCCAACGGCCAGATCGCGGAATTCCAGGTCATCGGCGTCCCGGCGCCCAACCCCGACCTGGAGATCACCGCGCTGAGCGCCACCCCGGCCGCCCCGGTCGAGTCGGACTCCGTCACCGTGTCCGCCACCGTCAAGAACAGCGGGCCGGCCCCGGCCGCCGCCACCGCGGTCGCCTTCAAGCTCGGGGGCACGAAGGCCGCCTCGGCCGACGTTCCCGCCCTGGCCGCGGGGGCCACGGCCACCGTCACCGCCGGCATAGGTCCGCGCGACGCGGGTTCGTACCCCTTCAGCGCGATCGTCGACGAGGCGAACACGGTCATCGAGCAGAACGACACCAACAACACCTTCTCCGGATCCCCGCTGGTGGTCCGGCCGGTCGACAGCTCGGACCTGGTGGCCTCGGCCGTCAACTGGTCGCCGAGCGCCCCGTCCGCGGGCCAGGCGGTGGACTTCGTCGTCACCGTCAAGAACCAGGGCACCGTCGCGGCCGCCCCCGGTACGCACAACGTCACCCTCACCGTGCAGGACGCGGGCGGCGTCACCGTGCGCACCCTGACCGGATCCTTCGGCGGAGCACTCGCCGCCGGAGCCTCCACGGCCCCGATCGCACTCGGCAACTGGACCGCCGCCAACGGCAAGTACACCGTCAAGGTGGTCCTCGCCGACGACGCCAACGAACTGCCGGTCAAGCGCGCCAACAACACCTCCACCAAGCCCTTCTTCGTGGGCCGCGGGGCGAACATGCCCTTCGACATGTACGAGGCCGAGGACGCGGTCGTCGGCGGCGGGGCCAACGTGGTCGGCCCCAACCGCACCATCGGCGACATCGCGGGCGAGGCCTCCGGCCGCAAGGCCGTGAACCTGGACGCGACCGGCGAGTACGTCGAGTTCACCACCAGGGCAGCCACCAACACCCTGGTCACCCGGTTCTCGATCCCGGACGCCCCCGGCGGCGGTGGCATCGACTCCACGATCAACGTCTACGTGAACGGCACCCTCAAGAAGGCCCTGCCTCTGACCTCCAAGTACGCCTGGCTGTACGGGGCCGAGGCCTCCCCGGGGAACTCGCCGGGCGCCGGAGCCCCGCGGCACATCTACGACGAGGCCAACATCCTGCTGGGCGAGACCGTCCCGCAGGGCAGCAGGATCCGCCTCCAGAAGGACGCCGCCAACACCTCCACCTACGCCATCGACTTCGTGAGCCTGGAGCAGGCCGCGGCCCTCCCCAACCCGGACCCGGCGACCTACGCCGTGCCGGCCGGATTCACCCACCAGGACGTGCAGAACGCCCTGGACAAAGTCCGGATGGACGCCACCGGCAAGCTCGTGGGCGTCTACCTGCCGCCGGGCGAGTACGAGACGGCGAGCAAGTTCCAGGTGTACGGCAAGGCCGTGCAGGTCGTCGGCGCCGGACCGTGGTTCACCCGCTTCCACGCCCCGGCCTCCCAGGACAACACCGACATCGGCTGGCGGGCGGAGGGCACGGCCAAGGGCTCGTCCTTCACGGGCTTCGCCTACTTCGGCAACTACACGTCGAGGATCGACGGTCCCGGCAAGGTCTTCGACTTCTCCAACGTCACCGACATGACCATCGACAACATCTGGGACGAGCACACGGTGTGCCTCTACTGGGGCGCCAACACCGACCGGATCACCATCAAGAACTCGCGGATCCGCGACACGTTCGCCGACGGCGTCAACATGACCAAGGGCAGCACGGACAACCTCGTGGCGAACAACGAGGCCCGGTCGACGGGCGACGACAGCTTCGCGTTGTTCTCCGCGATCGACGCGGGCGGCGCGGACATGAAGAACAACGTCTACGAGAACCTGACCACGATCCTGACCTGGCGCGCGGCCGGTGTCGCCGTCTACGGCGGCTTCAACAACGCCTTCCGCAACGTCTACATCGCCGACACCCTCGTCTACTCGGGCATCACCATCAGCTCGCTGGACTTCGGGTATCCGATGAACGGCTTCGGGACCGACCCGACGACCTTCGAGAACATCTCGATCGTCCGCTCCGGCGGGCACTTCTGGGGGGCGCAGACCTTCCCCGGAATCTGGATCTTCTCGGCGTCGAAGGTGTTCCAGGGAATCCGGATCAACAACGTCGACATCATCGACCCGACGTACAGCGGAATCATGTTCCAGACGCAGTACGTGGGCGGACAGCCGGTCAATCCCATCAAGGACACCATCCTGAAGGACATCACCATCACCGGGGCGAAGAAGAGCGCGGACGCCTACGATGCCAAGTCCGGCTTCGGCCTCTGGGCGAACGAGATGCCCGAGGCGGGCCAGGGCCCCGCGGTGGGTGAGGTCACCATCCAGAACCTCAAGTTGAGCGACAACGCCGTGGACGTGCGGAACACGACCACGACCTTCAAGATCAAGCAACTGCCGTAGCGGGCAGGCTTCGCCAGTGCCGTCCGGGGCCTTCCCGGGCGGCACCGGATGACCGAAAATGCGGACCAAACTGGCTGTAATCGATCTGCAAGGAACTTGCATCGCTTGCGCTACTCTTGCGCTCATGACGCGACGACTTGCTCAAGTGGCGAAGAAGGTGGGGGTCAGCGAGGCAACGGTCAGCCGGGTGCTCAACGGCAAGCCGGGCGTCTCGGAGGCGACCCGCCAGTCCGTGCTCACCGCCCTGGACGTCCTCGGCTACGAGCGCCCCACCCAGCTGCGGGGCGAGCGCGCCCGGCTGGTCGGCCTGGTCCTGCCGGAGCTCCAGAATCCCATCTTCCCGGCTTTCGCCGAGGTCATCGGGGGCGCCCTGGCCCAGCAGGGACTGACCCCGGTCCTCTGCACGCAGACCACCGGCGGGGTCTCCGAGGCCGACTACGTCGAACTCCTGCTCCAGCAGCAGGTGTCCGGCGTCGTCTTCGCCGGAGGACTCTTCGCGCAGGCCGACGCCCCGCACGAGCACTACCGCCTGCTGTCCGACCGCAAGGTCCCGGTGGTGCTGATCAACGCCTCCATAGAGGACCTCGGCTTCCCCTGCGTGTCCTGTGACGACGCCGTGGCGGTCGAGCAGGCCTGGCGCCACCTGGTCTCCCTGGGCCACGAGCGCATCGGACTCGTGCTCGGCCCGCCCGACCACATTCCCTCCCTGCGCAAGCTGGTGGCCGCCCAGGCCGTCGCCGCGGCGGCCGGCACCGAGCTGCCCGCGGAGCACGTGGAGCGGGCCCTGTTCTCCCTGGAGGGCGGCCACGCGGCCGCCTCGCGGCTGCTCGACCGGGGGGTCACCGGCATCATCTGCGCGAGTGATCCGCTGGCCCTGGGCGCCGTACGGGCGGCCCGCCGCCGGGGGTTGGGCGTACCCCGGGACGTGTCCGTCGTGGGCTACGACGACTCGGCCTTCATGAATTGCACCGAGCCCCCGCTGACCACCGTCAGGCAGCCCATCGAGGCCATGGGCCGGGCCGCCGTGGAACTGCTCACCGCGCAGATCCAGGGCGCCGCCGTGCAGCCCGGCGAGCTGCTCTTCGAGCCCGAGCTGGTGGTCCGCGGCTCCACCGCGCAGGCCCCGCGCCACCGCCCGGAGTAGCGGCGCCGGCACGGCGCACCCCGTACGACAGGGCCCCGGAACGTCCAACAGGCGTTCCGGGGCCCTGTTTTGCGTTCCCGGCCCCCATGTCCGGCACAGAACTGTCAATCTCTTCCGGAATCTGCGCGAGATATTGCGTTCATCTGTGGGGGGTGGTTGAGTGTGCCGCGCTCGCCCCTGCACCCGCTTCCACGCCTCCTGCTCGATGCTCGAAGGGGACCACCGATGAGATCCGACATCCGCCGCATCACCGCGGCCGCCCTCGTCTCCGCGCTCGCCGTCACCGCCCTCGCGGCCTGCGGTACGAGCAGCAGCGGCGACGAAAAGAAGGAGCAGCCGTCCGGCGGTTCCACCGACGCCTCCGCCCCGCTCGACCCGAAGACCAAGGTCACCCTCTCCATCGACTGCATGCCGCCGGCGGCGAAGGCGGCCGAGCTCAAGGAGTGGAAGGAGGACGTCGCCGCGTTCAACAAGATCTACCCGAACGTGACGATCGACGGCCGCTCCACCCCCGGCCAGTGCCTGGAGCCCCCGCGCTTCACCGCGATGCTCAAGGCCAAGTCCCAGCCGGACGTCTTCTACGCCTACTTCACCGACCTGCAGCAGGTGCTGGACAACGACGGGGCCGAGGACATCTCGGCGTACGCCGACTCCAAGTCGGTGCCGGCGTTCGACGACATCGACAAGAACGTCGTGAACGTCCTCAAGCGGGACGGCAGGCTCTACGGCCTGCCCACCAGCAATTACACGATGGGCCTGCTGATCAACCGCAAGCTCTTCCAGCAGGCCGGCCTGAACCCGGACACTCCGCCGCGCACCTGGGACGAGGTCCGCGCGGCCGCCAAGAAGATCGCGGCCCTGGGCAACGGCACCGCGGGCTACGGCGAGTACAGCGTCGAGAACACCGGCGGCTGGCACTACACGGCCGCCATGTACGGCCTCGGCGGAGACGTCGTCCGCGCCGACGGCAAGGCCGCCTTCAACAATGCCACCGGCAAGCAGATCGTCGACAACCTGCACGCGATGCGCTGGGACGACGACAGCATGGGCAAGACCCAGCTGCTCAAGTGGGGTGACCTGCAGAAGCAGATGGCCTCGGACAAGCTGGGCATGTTCCTCGCCGCCCCCGACGACATCACCTACATGGTCCAGCAGCTCGGCGCCAAGTACGACAACTTCGGCATGGGCCCGATCCCCGGCGGCGCGGCCACCCTGGCCGGCGGCAACGGCTACATGATCAAGAAGGGCAGCTCGCCCGACAAGATCAAGGCGGCCGTCGCCTGGCTGAACTTCAAGACCCTCGCGGTCGGCAAGGGCCAGTTCCAGTACGACCGCAGCAAGGCCGACGGCCTGCCGGTCGGGCTTCCACAGCCCGCCTTCTTCACCGGCGCCAGCAAGACCAAGGACGCCGAGCTGAAGGCGGCGAGCGCCACCATGCCGGTGGCCAACTTCAAGGCCTTCCTGGACAACCCGGTCCCGGGCAAGGCGGAGCCCGCCAAGGCGCAAGAGGTCTACAAGGTCCTCGACAAGGTGATGTCGGGTGTCCTGGCCAACAAGGACGCCGATCCGGCGCAGCTCCTCACCGAAGCCGAGAAGGCGGTCAACCAGGTGCTGGCCAACCAGTAGCCGCCCCTGGCCGGGGGAGGGTCCGAGCGGTCCTCCCCGGCCCGGCCCCACCAGCCCCCGGCACCCGCCCGCGTACAGACGGCGACCACCAAGGAGCGGCGATGTCGGCCCCCACCCTGTCCGGTACCTCCCGCGAGGAGTTCGTCCGGGCGGTCAAGCGGAACCTCACGGCCCACGGCTTCCTGATCGGCGCCGTCCTGTGCTTCTCCTTCTTCTCCTGGTACCCGATGGTCCGGGAGTTCCTGCTGGCCTTCCAGAAGACCGAGGGCGGCGCCACCCGCTGGGTCGGCTGGGACAACTTCCGTTACGTCTTCAGCGACCCGAACTTCTGGCAGGCCTGGCGCAACACCCTGCTCTTCACCGGGCTGGCACTGGTCCTCGGCTTCGCCGTCCCCTTCGTCGTCTCCCTCGTGCTGAACGAGTTCCGGCACGCCCAGGGGTACTTGAGGCTTCTCGTCTACCTGCCGGTGATGCTGCCGCCGGTGGCCTCGATCCTGCTCTTCAAGTACTTCTACGACCCCGGGTACGGCATTTTCAACAGGGCGCTGGAATTCCTGCACCTGCCCGCGCAAGACTGGCTGCAATCCACCGATACCGCGATGCTCTCCGTCGTCATCGCTTCCACGTGGATGAACATGGGCGGCGCGACCCTGATCTACCTGGCCGCCCTCCAGGGGATCCCCGGCGAACTGTACGAAGCCGCCGAGCTCGACGGAGCCGGACTGCTGCGCAAGATCTGGCACGTCACCATCCCGCAGACCAAGCTCATCCTCTCGCTCATGCTGCTGATGCAGGTCATCGCGACGATGCAGGTGTTCGTCGAGCCGTTCATGCTGACCGGCGGCGCCGGCCCCGAGGGCTCGACCACCACCGTCGTCGTCCTCATCTACCAGTACGCCTTCAGCTTCAACCAGTACGGCGGCGCCGCGGCCCTGGGCCTGTGCCTGCTCGTCCTGCTCGCCGGCTTCTCCGCCGCGTACGTCCGGCTGAGCCGCGACAACGAGAACTGACCACGACCCGAGCAAAGACCCTAGAAGCAGCCGGGGAGCACCTCACATGGCAGAGCGCACGCTGATATCGCCGGCCCAACTCGGCCGTACCCGAGGCAAGATCGCCTACTGGACGCTCCTGGTCCTGGTCGTCGTCGGCTTCACCCTCGTCTTCCTCGGGCCCCTCTACTGGATGGTCGCCAACGGCCTCAAGAGCACCCAGGAGTTCACGCGGGTCCCGCCCACGCTGGTGCCGGACTCGCTGCACACCGACAACTACACGGCGGCCTGGAAGGTCATGGACCTCGCCAAGCTGCTCTTCAACACCCTCTACTACGCCTTCGGCGCCCTGGCCTTCCAGCTCGTGCTCGACGTGGCCGCCGCCTACTCGCTGTCCAAGCTGCGGCCCGTCTTCGGCAAGGCCGTCCTCGGCATGATGCTGGTCACCCTGATGATCCCGGCCACCGTCCTCGTCGTACCGCAGTACCTCACGGTCCTGGACATGCCGCTCATCCAGCGGAACCTGCTCAACTCACCCTGGGTGATCTGGCTGCCGTCCGTCACCAACGCCTTCAACATTTTCCTGCTGAAACGGTTCTTCGACTCCATCCCGCGCGAGATCCTCGACGCCGCCGCCATCGACGGCGCCGGCGCCCTGCGCACCCTGCGCTCCGTGGTCCTGCCCATGTCCCGGCCCGTCCTCGGCGTAGTGTCGATCTTCGCGATCGTCGGGGTCTGGAAGGACTTCCTCTGGCCCATGCTCACGCTCCCCGACCCGGCCCTGCAGACGCTCAATGTCGGCATCTACTCGCTGGCCAGGGGAGTTCCCGAGAACCATCTCGTCGCCGCGCTCGCGATGGCCTGCGCACCCACACTCGTCATCTTCCTGATCTTCCAGCGCAACATCATGAGCGGTCTGACGGCAGGTTCCCTCAAGGGCTGACCACCCGGAACCCCGACGAGCGCCGCCGCGCCCGGCCGCCCCCGTACAAGGACACCCGCGAAAGGACCCCATCCGTGGCTGACTTTCCCCTGCCCCGAAACGCCGCCGACTGGTGGCGTTCGGCCGCCATCTACCAGGTGTACGTGCGCAGCTTCGCCGACGGCGACGGGGACGGCACCGGTGACCTCGCGGGCGTCCGGGCCCGTCTCCCGTACCTCGCCGAACTGGGCATGGACGCCCTGTGGTTCACCCCCTGGTACCTCTCCCCGCTGGCCGACGGCGGCTACGACGTGGCCGACTACCGCACCATCGACCCCGCCTTCGGCACCCTCGCCGAAGCCGAGAAGCTCATCTGCGAAGCCCGCGAGCTGGGCATCCGCACCATCGTCGACATCGTCCCGAACCACGTGTCCGACCAGCACGCCTGGTTCAAGGCTGCCCTGGCCGCCGGCCCCGGCAGCCCCGAGCGGCAGCTCTTCCACTTCCGCCCCGGCCGCGGCGAGCACGGCGAACTGCCGCCAGGGGACTGGCCCTCGCAGTTCAACGGCGCCGCCACGTGGACGCGGGTAGCGGACGGGGAGTGGTACCTGCACCTGTTCACCCCGCAGCAGCCCGACCTCAACTGGGGCCATCCGGCGGTCCGCCGCGAGCACGAGGAAGTGCTGCGCTTCTGGTTCGATCGGGGCGTGGCCGGGGTACGCATCGACTCCGCGGCCCTGCTCGCCAAGGACCCGGCCCTGCCCGACCTGGCCGGCCGCTCACCCGCGCCCTGGCCGGGGGAGATCCACCCGTACATCGACCGCGACGAACTGCACGACATCTACCGCTCCTGGCGCGCCGTCGCCGACGAGTACGGGGCCGTCTTCGTCGGCGAGGTCTGGCTGCCGGACTCCGAGCGCTTCGCCCGCTACCTGCGGCCCGACGAACTGCACACCGCCTTCAACTTCTCCTTCCTCAGCTGCCCCTGGGACGCGGGCCGGCTGCGCACCTCCATCGAGGAGACCCTCGCCGAGCACGCGCCCGTCGGGGCCCCGGCCACCTGGGTGCTGTGCAACCACGACGTGACCCGTACGGTCACCCGCTACGGGCGCGCCGACACCGGCTTCGACTTCGCCGCCAAGGCCTTCGGGACCCCGACCGACCTGGCGCTCGGCACCCGGCGGGCGCGCGCCGGGGCCCTGCTGACGCTCGCCCTGCCCGGCGCGGTGTACGTCTACCAGGGCGAGGAACTGGGGCTCCCGGAAGCCGAGATACCGCTCGGCCGGATCCAGGACCCCATGCACGTGCGCTCCGGCGGCGTCGACCCGGGGCGCGACGGGTGCCGGGTGCCGCTCCCGTGGACCGCCGAGCCGTGGCGCGACCCCTGGCTGCCGCAGCCCGCGGGGTGGGCGGCGTACGCGGCGGACCGTCAGGACGGCGACCCGGACTCCATGCTCACCCTCTACCGCACGGCCCTCGCGCTGCGCCGGGCCGCGGCGGGCTTCGGCGGCGGCTCGATGCGGTGGCTGGAGGCGGTGCCCGGGGTGCTGGCCTTCGACCGCCCCGACGGGCTGGTCTGCGTGGTCAACCTGTCGCCGGATCCGGTGGCGCTCCCGGCCCACACGAGCCTCCTGCTGAGCAGTACCACCCTGGACGACACGGGACTGCTTCCGCGGGACACGGCGGTCTGGCTGCGGACCTGACGCCGCGGCCGAACCGCCGGCACCACGGGGGGACCGCCGCCCGTCACGGCATCGGCTGGGGCGGGCGCGGCCCGATGTACTGCCCGCTCGGCCGCATGCGCAGCGGCCGTTCCTGGTACTCCTCCAGTGCGTGCGCGATCCAGCCCGCCGTGCGGGCCACCGCGAACAGCGTCTCCCCGGCCTCCGCGGCCATCCCGCACGAGACGGTCAGCACGGACAGCGCCAGATCCACGTTGGCGTGCAGCCCACCCCCGTGCCGGGCCATCACCCCTGCCACCTCACGGGCCGCGGCCAGTGCCGGCCCCGCCTGCTCCAGCCCCTCCAGCCGCGCGAACAAGGCCGTCGCCCGGGGGTCCTCGCCCCGGTACAGCCGGTGCCCGAGGCCCGGCACCCGGCGCCCCGCACGCAGGTACTCCGCGACCACCGGCGCCGCCCCGCCGCGCTCCAGCACCTCCACCAGCATCCGGTGCGCGAGCCGGCCGGCCGCGCCGTGCAGGGGCCCCTCCAGGGCGCCGAGCCCGGCCGACACCGCCGCGTACGGATGTGCGCGCGCCGACGCGGCGACCCGTACGGCCAACGTCGAGGCGGCCAGATCGTGGTCGGTGAGCAGCCCCAGTGCCAGGTCCAGCACGGCCAGGGCGTCCGGGTCCGGCTCCCGCTCCGTCAGCCGTGCCCACAACCGGCGGGCCAGCCTGCCGTCACCGCCCCACCGCTGCGCTGCGAGCTCGGGCAGTGCGCCGACCAGGGTGGGGATCAGGCAGCGCGCGGAGCCCAGTACGGACTCCTCGGACAGGTCGAAGCGCAGCGGATCGGCCACCGCGGCGGCCGCGACGGCGACCCGCAGCCGGTCGACCGGACCGCTGTGCTCCGGCAGCGCGGCCACCGCCCGACGAGCGGCGGCCAGGGGCTCCGGGGGAGCGGTGAACAGGGCCCCGGGCACCAGTTTCCCGGTCCAGAGCCACTCGGCGACCTCCTCGTAGCGGTACCGGGAGGCCAGCTCCACGGCGTCCACGCCCCGGAACCAGAACCGGTCGGAATCGATGAGCGTGAGCGAGGTGCGTACGGAGAACTCCCCGGTGGGTGCGGCCGCCTCGCGCCGGCTGCGCAGGGCCAGCGCCTCCACCTCGCCCGCGTCGAAGCTGCTGCCACGCCCGACCGGGTCGCGGCGGCTCGTGAGCTGGCCGCGGCTGACGTACGCGTACACGGTCGCGGGTTTCACGCCGAGCAGTTCCGCCGTCTGCCGGGTGCTCAGGCGCCGTCCGCCGCCATCCTGGTCGTCCATGACCGCCACCCTATACATATTGATTCAATCAATATTGACAACGATCCAGTCAAACATGGATGGTCGATCCATGAACACCACCGTCGAAGTACCCCGCGGTCTCGCGGGAGTCGTGGTCACCGAGACCCAGCTCGGGGACGTCCGGGGCCGTGAAGGCTTCTACCACTACCGCCAGTACTCGGCCGTCGAACTCGCCGCGAGCCGCGGCTTCGAGGACGTGTGGCACCTGATGTTCCGCGGCACGCTGCCCGCCGACGCCGCCGAGCGGGCCGCCTTCGCCGCCGAGATCGCCCCGCTGCGCCGACTGCCCGCCGAGGTGCGGGAGGCGCTGCCCGCCCTGGCCCGGGCCACCGCCCTCGCCGGGCCGCTCGCGGGGCTGCGTACCGCGCTCTCCCTGCTCGGCGCCTGCGCCGGCTTCCGCCCGGTGTACGACCTCGGCCCCGAGCGCCGGGCCGCCGACGCGCTGGCCGCCTGCGCGGCCGTACCGACCCTGCTCACCGCACTGCACCGGCTCGGGCAGGGGCTGGAGCCGGTGGAGCCGCGCGAGGACCTCCCGTACGCCGCCAACTACCTGTACATGCTGACGGGCGAGGAGCCCGACCCGGTCAGGGCCCGCGCGGTCGAGCAGTACCTGATCTCCACGATCGACCACGGTTTCAACGCCTCCACCTTCACCGCACGTGTGATCGCCTCCACCGGCGCCGACATCGCGGCCTGCCTCACCGGGGCGATCGGCGCGCTCTCCGGGCCGCTGCACGGCGGGGCGCCCAGCCGGGCCCTGGACACCCTGGACGCCATCGGCACGGCCGAGCGGATCGACCCGTGGATCCGCGAGCGCGTGCTGGCCGGGGACCGGATCATGGGCTTCGGGCACCCCGTGTACCGCACCGAGGACCCCCGCTCGCGCATGCTGCGTGACATCGCCCGCGGCTTCGGCGGCCCGCTCGTCGACTTCGCCGTGGAGGTCGAGCAGCAGGTCGAGAGCATCCTCGCCGAGCTCAAGCCGGGGCGCGAGCTCCACACCAACGTCGAGTTCTACGCGGGCGTGGTCATGGAACTGTGCGGGCTGCCGCGCGAGATGTTCACCCCGACCTTCTGCGCGGCCCGCGTGGTCGGCTGGAGCGCGAACATCCTGGAGCAGGCCGCCGATTCGAAGATCATCCGTCCGGCCGCCCGCTACACCGGCCCCACCCCGCCCCAGCCGGTGCCGCCGCTCGGCTGACGGCAGGGCGCCGGTCGCGACGGCGCCTGGTTACGATCGGGCGGGTGAACAGCAGGCAGCCCATCCCCGTCGTCGTCCTCGCCGGATTCCTCGGATCCGGCAAGACCACCGTGCTCAACCACCTCCTCGGCAACCGCGGCGGCACCCGGATCGGGGTCGTCGTCAACGACTTCGGGTCGATCGAGATCGACGCGATGTCGGTGGCCGGCCAGGTCGGGGACTCGATGGTCTCCCTCGGCGGCGGCTGCCTGTGCTGCGCGGTGGACGGCAGCGAACTGGACGCGTACCTGGAGAAGCTCGCCGCGCCCGTGCACCGCATCGACGTGATCGTCATCGAGGCGAGCGGGCTGGCGGAGCCCCAGGAGATGGTCCGGATGCTCATGGCCAGCGAGAATCCGGACATCCGCTACGGCGGGATGGTGGAGGTCGTGGACGCGGCGGAGTTCGACGCGACCCGGGACAAGCACCCCGAGACCGACCGCCACCTCGCCGTCGCCGACCTGGTGGTGCTCAACAAGGCCGACCGGGTGGACGCCGCCGAGCGGGCGCGCATCGAGGGCGTACTGAGCACGCTCTGCGCTCCGGGAACCCCGGTCATCGGCGCCGACCACGGGCGGATCGACCCGGAGCTGCTCTTCGACCGCCGCCCGTGGACCGAGACCCGCGGGCAGCTCTCCTTCGAGGACCTGCTCGCCGAGGCGGACGAGCACGAACACGGGCACGAGCACGGGCAGGAGCACGAGCACGGGCGCGCCCCCTGCGGACATGCGCACGCGGCCTACGAGAGCGTCGGTTTCGTGTCCGAGCAGGCGCTCTCCCCGCGCCGGTTCATCGACTTCCTGGACCGCCGCCCGGCCGGGCTCTACCGGATCAAGGGCTTCGTCTACTTCGGCGTCCCCGGCCACGAGGAGTGCTACGAGGTCCACGCGGTCGGCCGCTTCCTCCGCTTCGCCCCGCGGCCCTGGGGCCGCGACGAGCCGCGCCTGACCCAGCTCGTCCTGATCGGCTCCGGCACCGACGGGCCCGCACTCCTGGGCGAACTGGGCGCCTGCCGCGAGGAGTCCCCGCGGCGGCTCGGCCCGGAGAGCATGTGGGGCGTCCTGCGATACGTCGCCCGGCGCGAGCCGGAGCGGGAAACCGGGGGCGACGCCGGGGCCGAAGCCGGACCCGAGGCCGGACCCGAGGCCGAGGAGTCCTGGCCCGAGGAGCCCTAGGCGACCTCGACGCCGTGTTCGCGCAGCAGGTCCTCCAGGCCGGCTCGGTAGCCCTTGCCGCCGATCACGAAGTCCCAGTCGTCGTTCGCGCGGCGGCGGAACGAGCCGAGGACCAGGGCGGTTTCGCCCGCGCGCCCGTCCGACACCTCCAGGCGGCCCAGCTCCTCGCCCGTGGCGCCGAGCAGGCGGACGTGCGCGTCGGTGAAGCCCGCCAGGTCGGCGTGCGGATCGGCCTCGGGGTCGATCGCGGCGACGAGGACCAGCCGGTCCGCGCGCTGGGGGAGGTCCTCGAAGGAGACCTCCAGCGCGGCCTTGTCGGGCGCGGCGTGCGCGCGGGTGCGTACCGAACCGTCCGGAGTGCGCGGGTTGTTGAAGAACACGAAATGGTCCTCGCTCAGCACCCGGCTGCCCTCGCAGACGAGCGCGCACACGTCGAGCGCGACCGACCCCGCCCAGGACATGCCCAGCACGTTGTACTCCGAGGGTGCGGCGGGCGCCGGCTCGGGCGTCCGCTGGGCCGGTACGGAGGAGCCCGCGCGCCCGCCCGCGCGCCCGCCCGTACCCCCGCCGAGCCGTCCCCGCAGCCCGTACTGGTGCAGCAGCTCCACGAGCTCGGCCCCGGGAACCAACTCCAACGGCTTGCCGTTGGCAAAGGTGTACGACCCGGGACCGAAGGACGAAGTGGTGACCAGCACGCCCTTGTTGGCCCCCGCGTCCTGGACCGTGCCGTACAGGTCACGTACCGCCGTCGGCGGCACGGTGTTGCGGTAGCGCTTGACCTGGACCACGATCCGCCCGCCCCGGATCGGGGCCGGGTCCAGCGCCTCGACGTCGACACCGCCGTCCCCCGAGCGCTGCGTGGTCACCGCCTCCATGCCCATCGCCCGGAACAGCTCCGCGACCAGGTTCTCGAAGGCGATCGGGTCCATCGCGAAGAGGTCGGGCTCGTCCTCGCCGTCCTCCACGTGCCCGCCGTGGCTGACGACGCCCCCGGAGCCGCCGACCTCGCAGGGCCTGCGACCGGCCCGTACGGCGGTCAGCTGGTCCGGGCGCGCCGACAGCTGCCCGCGCAACCCCTCGACCAGGCAGTCCACCGCGCTCACCTGCTCCAGCCGCAGTCCGGTGAAGGCGGAGCGCGCCGCCGACACCGTGGCCAGGACGAGCCGCGCCTCCCGGCCCGTCACCGGATCGTGGTCGTCCACGAAGCCGTTGACCACCACCGAGTCCAGTACGCCGAACTCGTCCGCCGCGTACAGCTCGCGCACCACCAGCAGGACGCACTGGGCCAGCAGGTCCCGGTACAGGCCGCGGCGCTGCGTGGCCGGTCGGGCCGTCTCCTTGTCCTGGTCCGTGCCCGGCACGTACCGCACCGACTTGGTCTCCGGGACCACCTCGTACCGCGGCAGCTCCCAGTCCAGCACCAGCTGCCGCGCCGCGGGATCGTACGCCGCCGAGACCTGGCGCGCCAGCTCCTCGGGCCAGGCCGTGGAGGCGTACAGGGCCGCCGAGAAGTACTCGACCGCGGCCTCCGCGTCGCCCGCCCGCAGCGCGGTCGCGAGCTCGGTCAGCCCGTCGTTGTGCCGGCGTACCCCGGCGAGCTGCTCGGCCGCCCACCGGTCGTACTGCTCCCGGTAGG
Organism: Streptomyces sp. NPDC060028; assembly: GCF_042736725.1. Taxonomy (NCBI): domain Bacteria; kingdom Bacillati; phylum Actinomycetota; class Actinomycetes; order Kitasatosporales; family Streptomycetaceae; genus Streptomyces; species Streptomyces sp. NPDC060028. The sequence goes on from NZ_JBHWVJ010000036.1 coordinate 61,167, forward strand.
CCGCCAGTTGCCCGCGCCGCTCGGTCTCCGCCGCGTGCGCGGCCTGCCAGGCCTGCGTGTAGCGGGCGTGCGCCTCGCGCTCCGCCTGGGCGCGCCGCCCGGCGCCCGGCAGCCAGCCGCCCGGCTGCTGGAACTGCTCCATGCGGGGCATCGGCACCGGATGCCCCAGATTCCCGGGGTTGAAGGGTTCGAGCGCCTCGGGCCGCCGCACCAGGTCGGCCACCCGGAAGGCGGGGGCCCGGCAGCCCGCGGCCAGCAGGCCCTGCAGGGCGGCGACGTCCGCGTCGATCCGCTCCGTACGCCGCCGGGCCTCGGCCTCGCGGCGCTGGCGGTAGGCCGCCTGCTGCTCGCGCTGCCCCCGGGCCACGTCCCGTTCGTATGCGCGCCGGCGGCGCTCGGCCTCCCGCTGCTGGATCAGCTGCGTACGCTGCTGCCGGCGCTGGGCCTCGGCCCAGTCCCCGATCAATCCGCCCGACCGACGACTCATCAGCTTTCTTCCCCCGCCCGCCCGCAAGCACCAACGGGAAAACACTAGTCGGTGCTTCCGGGCGGAGCGGGGCGCTTGCGGCAGGGGCGGGGCGTCGCGGCCCGTGGACCGTGGCGCCCCGCCCCGTCGGCGTACGTCCTACAGCGCGGCTCCCGCCAGAGCCGTGACGACGGCGGGCAGCGCGGCCCCCGAACCGTCCCGGCGCGGGTCCATGCCCGGCAGCTCGGCCGGCGTGCCGTTCGCGACCGCCGCGCGGACCGGCGAAGCGCCGGCCCAGGCCAGTACCAGCAGGTCCTCGCCCTTCAGGAACCGCTGGCAGCGCACGCCGCCCGTGGCCCGTCCCTTGCGCGGGTACTGGTCGAACGGGGTCAGCTTGCCGGACAGCATCGAGTCGTCCAGCGTCCCGTGCGAGCCCGCCACGGTGAACACCACGGCGTCCCGGGCCGGGTCCACGGCCGAGAAGTGGATGACCTTCGCGTTGTCGGCGAGCTTGATGCCCGCCATACCGCCCGCCGGGCGGCCCTGCGGGCGCACCTGGCCCGCCGGGTAGCGCAGCAGCTGGGCGTCGTCCGTGATGAAGACCAGGTCCTCCTCGCCCGTGCGCAGCTCGACCGCGCCGACGACCCGGTCTCCGTCCTTGAGGGTGATGACTTCCAGCTCGTCCTTGTTGGCCGGGTAGTCCGGCACGACCCGCTTGACCACGCCCTGCTCGGTGCCGAGCGCCAGACCCTGGCCGGACTCGTCCAGCGAGGTCAGGCAGATGACCTTCTCATCGGCTTCCAGACCGGAGAGGAACTCCGAGACCGGCGCGCCGCCCGCGAGGTTCGGCGCGGCGTGCGTGTCCGGCAGCTGAGGCAGGTCGATCACCGACAGCCGCAGCAGCCGCCCGTACGAGGTGACGGCGCCGACATCGGCCCGGGCGGTCGCGGCGACCTGCGAGACGATCAGGTCGTGCTTCGCGCGGCCCCCGCCCTCGTCCTCGGGCAGCGGGTCGGCGTTCGCCGTGCGGGCCAGCAGGCCGGTGGAGGAGAGCAGCACCCGGCAGGGGGTGTCGGCGACCTCCAGCGGAACCGCCGCGACCGGCGTGCCCGCCGACTCCAGGAGCACCGTACGACGCTCGGTGCCGAACTTCTTCGCGACCGCGGCCAGTTCGGTGGAGACCAGCTTGCGCAGCTCGGTGTCGGAGTCGAGGATCCCGCTCAGCTCGTCGATCTCACCGGTCAGCCGGTCGCGCTCGGACTCCAGCTCGATCCGGTCGAAGCGGGTGAGCCGGCGCAGCGGGGTGTCCAGGATGTACTGCGTCTGGATCTCGCTCAGCGAGAAGCGCTCGATCAGCCGCTGCTTGGCCTGGGCCGAGTTGTCGCTGTCGCGGATGAGGCGGATGACCTCGTCGATGTCGAGCAGGGCCACCAGCAGGCCCTCGACCAGGTGCAGGCGGTCGCGCCGCTTGCCGCGGCGGAACTCGCTGCGCCGCCGCACGACCTCGAAGCGGTGGTCGAGGTAGACCTCCAGCAGCTCCTTGAGGCCCAGCGTCAGCGGCTGTCCGTCGACCAGCGCGACGTTGTTGATGCCGAAGGACTCCTCCATCGGCGTCAGCTTGTAGAGCTGCTCCAGCACGGCCTCCGGGTGGAAGCCGTTCTTGATCTCGATGACCAGGCGCAGTCCGTGCGAGCGGTCGGTGAGGTCCTTGACGTCGGCGATGCCCTGGAGCTTCTTCGAGCCGACCAGGTCCTTGATCTTCGCGATGACCTTCTCGGGGCCGACCGTGAAGGGCAGTTCCGTGACGACCAGGCCCTTGCGGCGCGGCGTCACGTTCTCCACGGCCACCGTCGCGCGGATCTTGAAGGTGCCGCGGCCGTTCTCGTACGCGTCCTTGATGCCCGCGAGGCCGACGATCCGGCCGCCCGTGGGCAGGTCGGGACCCGGCACGAAGCGCATCAGCGCCTCCAGGTCCGCCTGCGGGTGGCGGATCAGGTGCCGGGCGGCCGCGATGACCTCGCCGAGATTGTGCGGGGCCATGTTGGTGGCCATGCCGACCGCGATCCCGGACGCGCCGTTGACCAGCAGGTTCGGGTAGGCCGCGGGCAGCGCGACCGGCTCCCGCTCCTGGCCGTCGTAGTTCGCGGTGAAGTCGACGGTGTCCTCGTCGATCGACTCCGTCATCAGTGACGCGGCGTCGGCCATCTTGCACTCGGTGTAGCGCATCGCGGCCGGCGGGTCGTCATTGCCGAGCGAGCCGAAGTTGCCGTGGCCGTCGACGAGCGGCAGCCGCATGGAGAAGGGCTGGGCCATGCGCACGAGGGCGTCGTAGATGGAGGCGTCGCCGTGCGGGTGCAGCTTGCCCATGACCTCGCCGACGACGCGGGCGCACTTCACGTAGCCGCGGTCGGGGCGCAGGCCCATCTCGTTCATCTGGTAGACGATGCGGCGGTGCACCGGCTTCATGCCGTCCCGGGCGTCGGGCAGGGCACGGGAGTAGATCACCGAGTACGCGTACTCGAGGAAGGAGCCCTGCATTTCGTCGACGACGTCGATGTCGAGGATCTTCTCCTCGAAATCCTCCGGCGGCGGGGTCTTCGTGCTGCGGCGGGCCATCGCTGCGCGGCTCCTTAACCAAGAATCGGGATGAGCTGGGTCTCACGGGGGGCTGTGCTGGGTCTTGCTCGGTCCTGCGGGGTGTCTCTCGACGGTCTGACGCGGACCATTGTGGCCCGAGCCACCGACAACGCCGACTCCGACCCAGGAGTGAGCCGGGAACTTCTCCGGTCGCCGACGCGCTTGCATACAGTGGCAGGTCTGACAGAAATCTCTGCATCGCGATCGAAGGGACCACATGCCCATGGGTCACACGGCCACAGCTCAGGCCGGCTCCGGCGGCCTGACAGCGACCGAGCACCGGCTGGCCAACGGCCTGCGCGTGGTGCTTTCCGAGGACCACCTGACCCCGGTCGCCGCGGTCTGCCTCTGGTACGACGTCGGCTCGCGCCACGAAGTCAAGGGGCGCACCGGCCTGGCTCACCTCTTCGAGCACCTGATGTTCCAGGGCTCGGCGAGCGTACCGGGCAACGGGCACTTCGAGCTGGTCCAGGGTGCCGGCGGCTCCCTGAACGGCACCACCAGCTTCGAGCGCACCAACTACTTCGAGACGATGCCGACCCACCAGCTGGAGCTCGCGCTGTGGCTGGAGGCGGACCGCATGGGCTCGCTGCTCGCCGCCCTGGACGACGAGTCCATGGAGAACCAGCGCGACGTCGTCAAGAACGAGCGCCGCCAGCGGTACGACAACGTCCCGTACGGTACGGCTTTCGAGAAGCTGACCGCCCTGGCGTACCCCGAGGGCCACCCGTACCACCACACCCCGATCGGCTCCATGGCCGACCTGGACGCCGCGTCCCTGGAGGACGCGCGCGACTTCTTCCGCACGTACTACGCACCCAACAACGCGGTGCTGTCGGTCGTCGGCGACATCGACCCCGAGCGGACGCTCGCCTGGATCGAGAAGTACTTCGGCACCATCCCCTCGCACGACGGCAAGCAGCCGCCGCGCGACGGCTCGCTGCCCGAGGTGATCGGCGCGCAGCTGCGCGAGGAGATCGTCGAGGAGGTGCCGGCGCGTGCGCTGATGGCCGCCTACCGGCTCCCGCACGACGGCACCCGCGAGTGCGACGCCGCGGACGTGGCGCTGACCGTCCTGGGCGGCGGCGAGTCCTCGCGGCTGCACAACCGCCTGGTACGCCGCGACCAGACGGCCGTCGCGGCCGGTTTCGGCATGCTGCGGCTGGCCGGTGCGCCCTCGCTCGGCTGGCTGGACGTCAAGACCTCCGGCGGCGTGGAGGTGCCCGACATCGAGTCGGCCGTCGACGAGGAGCTCGCGCGGTTCGCCGCCGAGGGCCCGACGGCCGAGGAGATGGAGCGGGCCCAGGCACAGCTGGAGCGCGAGTGGCTGGACCGGCTGAGCACGGTGGCCGGCCGCGCCGACGAACTGTGCCGCTTCGCGGTGCTGTTCGGCGACCCGCAGCTGGCGCTGACCGCCGTCCAGCGCGTCCTCGACATCACCGCCGAGGAGGTGCAGGCCGTGGCCGCGGCCCGACTGCGCCCGGACAACCGCGCGGTGCTGGTCTACGAGCCGCTGGCCGGTTCGGACGCCGACGAGTCCGACGAGTCCGACGAGTCCGACGAGTCCGACGAGAGCAACGAGAACGAGGGGGCGGAGCAGTGAGCGACACCGCAGCCGTCACGATGACCTTCCACCCGCAGCCGCAGCCCGGCGAGCCGCAGCCGTGGGCCTTCCCGGCCCCCGACCGCGGGGTGATGCCGGGCGGCCTGACCGTGCTGCGCTGCCACCGCCCGGGCCAGCAGGTGGTGGCGGTCGAGATCAACCTCGCCGCCCCGCTGGACGCCGAGCCCGAGGGCCTGGACGGCGTGGCCACCATCATGGCCCGCGCGCTGTCCGAGGGCACCGACAAGCACTCCGCCGAGGAGTTCGCGGCCGAGCTGGAGCGCTGCGGCGCCACCCTCGACGCGCACGCCGACCACCCGGGCATCCGGGTCTCCCTGGAAGTGCCGGTCTCCCGGCTGCCCAAGGCGCTCGGCCTGCTCGCCGAGGCCCTGCGCGCGCCCGCCTTCGCCGACTCCGAGGTGGACCGGCTGGTGCGCAACCGGCTCGACGAGATCCCGCACGAGCTGGCCAACCCCCAGCGCCGCGCCGCCAAGCAGCTCTCCAAGGAGCTCTTCCCGGCCTCGCTGCGGATGTCCCGCCCGCGACAGGGCACCGAGGACACGGTCGCCCGTATCGACTCGGCGGCCGTACGCGCCTTCTACGAGGCCCACGTACGCCCCGCCACCGCCACCGCGGTGGTCGTCGGCGACCTGACCGGGGTCGACCTGGACGCGGTCCTGGCCGACACCCTGGGCTCCTGGACCGGCGACTTCGCGGAGCCGCTGCCGGTGCCGCCGGTGACCGCCGACGACACCGGCCGTGTGGTCATCGTCGACCGGCCCGGCGCGGTCCAGACGCAGTTGCTGATCGGCCGCATCGGCCCGGACCGGCACGACCGGGTCTGGGCGCCCCAGGTGCTCGGCACGTACTGCCTGGGCGGCACCCTCACCTCGCGCCTGGACAAGGTGCTGCGCGAGGAGAAGGGGTACACCTACGGCGTGCGCGCCTTCGGCCAGGTGCTGCGCTCCACCGCCGACGGCAAGGGCGCCTCGATGCTCGCCATCAGCGGCTCGGTGGACACCCCGAACACCGGCCCGGCGCTGGAGGACCTCTGGAAGGTGCTCCGCACCCTCGCGGAGGGCGGCCTGACCGATGCCGAACGGGACGTGGCGGTACAGAACTTGGTGGGCGTGGCCCCCCTGAAGTTCGAGACGGCCGCCTCGGTCGCCGGCACCCTCGCCGACCAGGTCGAGCAGGAGCTGCCGGACGACTACCAGGCTCAGTTGTACGCGCGGCTCGCCGAAACCGGCACGGTGGAGGCGACTTCGGCGGTCGTCAGCGCCTTCCCGGTGGACCGGCTGGTCACGGTGCTCGTGGGCGACGCCGCACAGATCGAGGAGCCGGTGCGCGCCCTCGGGATCGGTGACGTGAGCGTCGTCACCAACTGATCGGCACGGCGGCGCCGCGCGGGTGCTGCCCACCGACGGACGGCGGCCCAACTGGGCGGCATGCAGGGGGCTTCGGCGGCTTGTCCGTCGGGGCCCCTTTTGTCCGTTTAGGGGTGAGGTTGCTTGTATGTTCTGTGGCGTACGCAACAAAAAGCCGCGTCTGTTTGGCGATTGACTGATGATCCGCCTAGCGTCGGCCGTGCTGTTCGTCAGTCGTACCCGCCGCGCCCCGCGGCACCGGACAGCGATCGCCGAGTCCCCGTCAGGCGCGAGCCTGGGGAGCCGGGGACCCACATCAGTCCCTGGGGTGAATCGGACCGCCTCGCAAGAGGAGGCCCGTAGGAGACCTTCCTGCTCCGAACCCGTCAGCTAACCCGGTAGGCGAGAGGGAAGGAAAGGATCAGCCCCTTCATGGCGTTTGGCAGTCGTGCCGCCGGTAAGCACCGTGGTTCCAGTCGTCTGAGCCGCAAGACCGCCGGCTACGCCGGCATAGCCGCCCTCGCCACCACTGGTGTCGTCGGCTCCCTGGCCGGTCCCGCGTTCGCCGCGGACCAGGCCGCCCCCTCCATCGAGGACACCGGCCTGAACACCATCGTGGTGGCCGAGGACCTCGCGGGCGAGATCGAGGCCCAGGCCCAGTCCCAGCAGCGCGCCGCCGAGGCCGCCGCCGCCAAGGCGCAGGCCGAGGCCGACGCCAAGCAGCGGGCCGCCGAGGCCAAGCGCGTGGCCGAGGCCCGGGCGCAGGAAGAGCGTGACGCCGCCGAGCGCGCGGCCCGCGAGGAGGAGCGCAAGCGCCTCAACACCTTCGTCGCCCCCGTCGAGGACTCCTACGTCAGCACCCAGTGGCACGCGGGCGGCGGCATGTGGTCCTCCGGCAGCCACACCGGCATCGACTTCCACGCGGCCACCGGCACCACGGTCCACGCCGTGGGCGCGGGCACCGTGGTCGAGTCGGGCCAGGGCGGCGCGTACGGCAACAACATCGTCATCAAGCACGCCGACGGCACCTACACCCAGTACGGCCACCTGTCCGTGCTGAGCGTCTCCGTCGGCCAGCAGGTCGCCGCGGGCCAGCAGATCGGCCTGTCGGGCTCCACCGGCAACTCCAGCGGCCCGCACCTGCACTTCGAGGCCCGCACCGGCGCCGACTACGGCTCGGACATCGACCCGGTCGCGTACCTGCGCCAGCACGGCGTCACCGTCTGACCCGCCCGCACGACATCCGCGAAGGCCCCGGCTCCCCGAGCCGGGGCCTTCGCGTTGTGTGAATGTTTCGTATTTCCGGCCGTCCTCGGAAATCATCGTGTGTTGCCATAGAGTTGCACGCATCAATGACGTCGGCAGTCGGAAATAGGCGGAGGTCCGGTCTTGCGTATTCCCGCGCACGCGGTGTGCACAGCAATTCGCGACGACATCGTCTCCGGGGTGTTCGGGCCGGGCAGCCGGCTCACCGAAGAGGTGCTGGCCCGCCGGTACGGAGTCTCGCGCGTCCCGGTGCGCGAGGCGCTGCGCACGCTGGAGTCCGAGGGCTTCGTGACGACCCGTCGGCACGCGGGCGCCTGTGTGGCGGAGCCGACCGAGCAGGAGGCCGCGGACCTCCTGGAGCTGCGGATGCTGCTGGAGCCGCTGGCCGCCGCCCGGGCCGCGCGGCGGCGTACGGAGGCCCACCTCAAGGTGCTCCGCGGGCTGGTCCGGCTGGGGCAGGAGCGGGCGAAGCGGGGCCAGGGGGAGGATCTGCGCTCCCTGGGCGGCTGGTTCCACGAGACCCTCGCGCAGGCCTCCGGCAGTCCGGGGCTGATCGCGCTGCTCACGCAGATGCGGCACAAGGTCGCCTGGATGTACGCGGTGGAGGCCCCGGCGCGGCCGGTGGAGTCCTGGGCGGAGCACGGGGCGATCGTGGACGCGGTGGCGCGCGGTGACGCGGAGCGGGCCCGGGCGCTCACCGCGATCCACGCGGACCGGGCGGCCGGGGCGCACCGGATGCGGGTGAGGACTTCGCAACCTGCCGTAAACATGGCGAGCGGCCCGCATTAACAAATGCCGTATACAAAGGACGGATATTCGCGCGGCGCCGGGCAATTCGCGGTTCCGCGCTATTTTCGGCCGGTGCGAGCGGCTGGAATTCTGCTATTCCCGGACCGGTCGGGGGGTCCGGCGGTCCGGGAAAAGCAGTGAAGCCGTGGCCGCCGGTATTCCGGTGGCCACGGCTTCGCCGTACGAGCAGTAACGGCAGTAACGGCAGCAACTGCAGTCGAGCCGTACGAGCCAATGCGAACCGTACGAGCCGAACGAGCCGAACCCGAGGGGTCAGACGGTCTCGGGGAGCTCCTCGAGACCCTCGGCGACCAGCTTCGCGAGGCGCTCCAGCGCAGCCTCGGCGCCTTCGGCGTCGGACGCGAGGACGATCTCCTCGCCGCCCTGGGCGCCCAGGCCCAGAACCGCCAGCATGGAAGCGGCGTTGACGGGGTCGCCGCCGGCCTTCGCGATGGTCACCGGGACGCCGGAAGCGGTCGTCGCGCGGACGAAGATCGAGGCGGGACGAGCGTGCAGGCCCTCGGCCCACCCGACGTTGACGCGGCGCTCTGCCATGGTGATGCCCTTCAGGTTCTTACGGTTGTCTAGACCAGTCTCTCACGACGCCCGGAATGCTCCGACCGACCTTCGGCCTGAATCTCCCTGCCGTTCGGCCCTCCCCAGCTTGCACTGATTTGCGTCGGCATGCCTGATGCGCCGCGCCAGGGCCACCCGAGCCACAGGAGCCTTAAGGTGGCCCCATGACCACCGAGTCGGACCCCTCGTACCCGGCACACTGGGAAGCGGACGTCGTCCTGCGGGACGGCGGCACCGCCCGCATCAGACCCATCACCACCGAGGACGCGGGCCGGCTGGTCAGCTTCTACGAGCAGGTTTCGGACGAGTCGAAGTACTACCGCTTCTTCGCCCCCTACCCCCGGCTCTCCGACCGCGACGTGCACCGCTTCACCCACCACGACTACGTGGACCGGGTCGGCCTCGCGGCGACCATCGGCGGGGAGTTCATCGGCACCGTCCGCTACGACCGGATCGGCTCCGACGGCCGCCCGGCCACCGGGCCCGCCGACGAGGCCGAGGTCGCCTTCCTCGTCCAGGACGCCCACCAGGGCCGGGGCGTGGCCTCCGCCCTGCTCGAACACATCGGCGCGGTCGCCCGCGAGCGGGGCATCCGGCGCTTCGCCGCCGAGGTGCTGCCCGCCAACAACAAGATGATCAAGGTGTTCACGGACGCCGGATACCAGCAGAAGCGCAGCTTCGAGGACGGCTCCGTCCGCCTCACCCTCGACCTCGAACCCACCGCCGAGTCCCTCGCCGTGCAGCGCGCCCGCGAGCAGCGCGCCGAGGCCCGCTCGGTACAGCGGCTGCTGACCCCGCGCTCCGTGGCCGTGATCGGAGTCAGCCGCTCCGGCAGCGGCGTGGGCGCGGCGACCCTGCGCAACCTGCGGGACAGCGGCTTCCACGGCCACCTCTACGCGGTCAACGCGGCCCGCGCCCCCGGCATCGAGGGAGACCTGCTCGACGGCGTACGGGCCTACCGCGCGCTCGCCGACATCGGCGCGCCCGTGGACCTCGCGGTGGTCGCGGTTCCCGCGGACCGGGTCCCGCAGGTGGTGGCCGACTGCGGGGAGCACGGGGTGCAGGGACTCGTCGTGCTCTCCGCCGGATACGGGGAGAGCGGGGCGCAGGGGACGGCCCGCCAGCGCGAACTGGTGCGGCAGGTGCGCTCGTACGGGATGCGGCTGATCGGACCGAACGCGTTCGGGGTGATCAACGCGGCACCCGAGGTGGAGCTGAACGCCTCGCTGGCTCCCGCGCCGCTGCCCAAGCGCGGCCGCATCGGCCTCTTCACGCAGTCCGGGGCCATCGGGATCGCGCTGCTCTCGGGGCTCCTGCGCCGCGGCGAAGGGCTGTCCTCCTTCGTCTCGGCGGGCAACCGCGCCGACGTGTCCGGAAACGACATCCTCCAGTACTGGTACGACGACGAGGCGACGGACGTCGCGCTGCTCTACCTGGAGACCCTGGGCAACCCGCGCAAGTTCACCCGGCTCGCCCGCCGGACGGCGGCCGTCAAGCCGGTGGTCGTCGCCAAGGGCGGCCGCCACACCCCCGCGGGGCACGTCGTCCCCGACACCCGGCTCCCGGACGCGACGGTCTCGGCGCTGCTGCGGCAGGCGGGCGTGATCCGGGTCGACACGGTCACCGAGCTGGTGGACGTCGGCCTGCTGCTGGCCGCGCAGCCACTGCCCGCCGGACCGCGGATCGCGATCCTCGGCAACTCCGAGTCCCTCGGGGTCCTCACCTACGACGCCTGCCTGACGCAGGGGCTGCGGCCGCTTCCGCCGCTGGACCTGACGACGGCGGCCTCGCCCGCGGACTTCCGTACGGCCCTGGCCGCCGCGCTGGCCTCCGACGACTGTGACGCGGTCGTCGTCACGGCGATCCCGTGGGTGAGCGAGCGCGCGCTGGCCGACGATCTCGCGGACGCCCTGCGGGAGGCCGTGGCCGAGGTGCCGGGCAAGCCCGTGGCCGTGGTGCACGTGGAGCTCGGCGAACTGGTCGAGGCCCTGTCGGCGGCGCGCGGCACCGCGCCGGTGCGGGGGCCGGCTCCGCCGCCTCGGTCTCCGTCGGCCGGGGCCGTGCCGGCTGCCACGCCCGCCCCCGTGACCCCGCCCGCGGACCCCCGCACGGCCGGCGAGCGGGACCGGATCCCCAGCTATCCCGCCGCCGAGCGCGCCGTCAAGGCCCTCGCCGAGGCCGTGCGCTACGGCCAGTGGCGGCGCGCCATCGCCGAGCCCGGCCAGGTCCCGGAGTACGAGGACATCGACGAGGGCGGGGCCGCCGGGCAGCTCTCCCGGCTGCTGGCGGCCGTGCCGGACGGCGAGGTGCTCACCCTGGCCGACCCCGACGCCCGCGAGCTGCTCGGCCGCTACGGGATCCGCGTGCACGCCACCCTCCCCGCGCCCAGCGCCGACGCCGCGGTCAGCGCCGCCCGTGTGCTCGGCTACCCGGTCGCGCTCAAGACCACCGCCTCGCACCTGCGCCACCGCGCGGACCTGGGCGGCGTACGCCTCGACCTCACCACCGAGGCGGAGCTGCGGCGGTCCTACGAGGAACTCACCGAAGCCCTCGGCAAGCCCGCCGAGCTGCTCCCCGTCGTCCAGGCCATGGTGCCTCGGGGTGTCGACACCGTCGTCCGCTCCGTCATCGACCCCGCCGCCGGAGCCGTCCTCTCCTTCGGCCTCGCCGGCGTCGCCTCCGAACTGCTCGGCGACACCGCGCACCGCCTGGTCCCGGCCACCGACCGGGACGCCGCCGGCCTGATCCGCTCCATCCGCACCGCGCCGCTCCTCTTCGGCTGGCGCGGCAGCGACCCCGTCAACACCCCGGCCCTGGAGGAACTGCTCCTGCGGCTGTCCCGCCTCGTCGACGACCACCCCGAGGTGGTCGGGGTTTCCCTGGAGCCCGTCGTCGTCGCCACCGACGGCCTCTCCGTGCTCAGCGCCACCGTCCGCCTCGCCCACGCCCCCGCCCGCAGCGACCTCGGGCCGCGCACCCTGCCCAGCTACTGACGTCCGGCGCGGCCGGGGCGCCTCCTGCGGGCCTTAGGATGGACCTCATGGCGAAATCCGGTACGACGACCCAGGGGCTGCGCACGGCGATCGAGCGCAGCGGCTACTACCCGGCCCTCGTGGCCGAGGCCGTGGAGGCCGCGGTGGGCGGCGAGCCGATCTCGTCGTACCTGGTCCACCAAGAGACGACCTTCGACGCCAACGAGGTGCGCCGCCATGTCACGGTGCTGGTCCTGACCGGCAACCGCTTCATCGTGAGCCACACCGACGAGCAGGCCGCCGACGCCGGATCCCCGTCCCCGTACGCGACCACCTCCACCGAGTCGGTCAAGCTCTCCAGCATCTCCTCCGTGGTGCTCAGCCGCGTCGTCGCCAACCCGGAGTCGTACACGCCCGGCACCCTGCCCCGCGAGGTCGTCCTGACCATCGGCTGGGGCGCGGTCTCCCGCATCGACCTGGAGCCGGCCGCCTGCGGCGACCCGAACTGCGACTCCGACCACGGCTACACCGGCAACTCCACCGCCGACGACCTGAGCCTGCGGGTCAGCGAGGCGGGCGACGGACCGGAGGCCGTGCGCCAGACGCTGGTCTTCGCGCAGGCCCTCAGCGAAGCCACCGCGGCCACCGCGGCGCCTTCCGCCACCGCTCGCTGATGGCGTACTCCGCGGCGCAGAACTGGGCGGACGAGCCGGAGCTCCTGGACCTGGCCGGCGCCCCGGTGCCGCAGTACGGCACGGGCTCGCTCGCCGATCTGCTGCCGACCCTCGTGGCGGGCCAGGGCGTCCCCGGATTCACCGCCTCCATCGCCGAGCTCACCCCGGCCGACCGCAACTGCGTGTTCCTGGTCGACGGCATGGGCTGGGAGCAGATAAAGGCACACCCGGACGAGGCCCCGTACCTGACCTCCCTCCTCGGCAGTTCGCGCGGCGGCACCGGCCGCCCGATCACCGCGGGCTTCCCGGCGACCACCGCCACCTCGCTGGCCTCCGTCGGCACCGGCCTGCCGCCCGCCCGGCACGGCCTGCCCGGCTACACCGTGCGCAACCCCGCCACCGGTGAGCTGATGAACCAGCTCCGCTGGCACCCGTGGACCGCGCCGAAGCCCTGGCAGCCGTACCCGACCGTCTTCCAGAAGGCCGACGCGGCAGGCGTGGCCACCGCGCAGGTGTCCTCGCCCGCGTTCCAGACCACCCCGCTCACCAAGGTCGCGCTGAGCGGCGGCACCTTCCTCGGGCGGATGACCGGCGAGGAGCGCATGGACCTCGCGGCCGAGCGCCTCGCGGCCGGTGACCGCTCGCTCGTGTACACGTACTACAGCGAGCTCGACGGCGCGGGACACCGGCACGGCGTGGACTCCGACGCCTGGCGCGGCCAGTTGATGTACGTGGACCGGCTGGTCCAGCGGCTCGTGGAGCAGCTCCCGGCGCGCACCGCCCTGTACGTCACCGCGGACCACGGCATGGTGGACATCCCCTTCGACGAGGATGCGCGGATCGACTTCGACGACGACTGGGAGCTGGGCGCGGGCGTGGCCCTGCTCGGCGGCGAGGGCCGGGCCCGGCACGTGTACGCCGTCCCGGGCGCGCAGGCCGACGTCCTGACCGTGTGGCGCGAGGTGCTCGGCGACCGGTTCTGGGTCGCGAGCCGCGAAGAGGCCCTGGAACTGGGCTGGTTCGGCGCGCCGGGGGAGTGCGACGAGCGCGTCCTCGGCCGCATCGGCGACGTCGTCGCGGCCGCCCAGGCGGACGTGGCCATCACCGCCTCGCGCAACGAGCCCAACGAGTCGGCGCTCGCCGGCATGCACGGCTCCATGACCCCGGCCGAGCAGCTGGTCCCGCTGCTCGAAGTCCGCACCTGATCCTCCCCGCCGCCCTCCCCGCGCCCCCGCCCACGACCCGAAAGGTCCCGTACTTCCCATGCCCGAGCTGGTGTTCTTCTCCGGAACGATGGACTGCGGAAAGAGCACACTGGCGCTCCAGATTGCACACAACCGCGACGCGCGGGGACTCCAGGGCGTGATCTTCACCCGCGACGACCGGGCGGGCGAAGGCAAGCTCTCGTCCCGCCTCGGCCTGGTGACGGAGGCGGTCGAGGCTCCGGAGGGCATGGACCTGTACGCGTACCTGGTCGCCCAGCTCTCCAAGGGCGGCAAGGCGGACTACGTGATCGTGGACGAGGCCCAGTTCCTCGCCCCGGAGCAGATCGACCAGCTCGCGCGCATCGTGGACGACCTCGGCCTGGACGTCTTCGCCTTCGGCATCACCACGGACTTCCGCACGAAGCTCTTCCCTGGCTCGCAGCGCCTGATCGAGCTCGCGGACCGCCTCGAACAGCTCCAGGTCGAGGCGCTGTGCTGGTGCGGGGCCCGCGCCACCCACAACGCCCGTACGGTGGGCGGGGAGATGGTGGTCGAAGGCGCCCAGGTGGTGGTCGGTGACGTGAACCGCCCGGCGGAGGAGATCGGCTACGAGGTCCTCTGCCGCCGCCACCACCGCAAGCGGATGACTTCGGCCGCGGCCCACGCCGGCGCCCTTTCCCCGGACGTCCTCCCGGTCAACCACGCCTGACGGGTCCCGGATGCGAGCGTCACAGCGGCTGCCTCAGCTGCGTTGTCGAGGACGACACCGAGTCGGCGCCGACCGAGGCCATGGCCGACGAGATGGGCGGGAACGTCGGCCATGGCCTTCAGTAGTCGGCGCTGTCCGGGACGCGGCTCCCGGCGCGCCACTGACGTCGTGGGGCGCCGCTTCACCGCCCGGGCCAGGTTGGACAAGTGCGCGCTCTCGGCCTCGGTCAGGCGCAGCGCGGCGGCCACGGCGTCGATGACCATGTCCGAGACGTTCTCGCCGCGACCCTGCTCGAACCGGATGTGGTAGTCCACGCTCACGCCTGCCGGCTGGGCCAGCTCTTCGCGGCGAAGGCCGGGGACCCGACGGCGTTCGCCGTAGGTGTTCAGTCCTGCGTCCTTGGGCTTCGGGCGCGCGCGGCGTGAGCGGAGAAAGGCTCCGAGTTCGGTTCTGGCGTCCCTTCCCTCACCTAGTGCTGTGACCGGAAAGGTTCACCGCGTCGCGGCGCCCGGCACGGCACCTCG